>CAMNGG010000108.1 GCA_946537975.1 uncultured Treponema sp.
ATTTACGATTCAACAAGCGACAAATGCTTTAATGATGTTATGAAGCGTGCAGATACAGAAATGTACGAGAATAAGAAAATGCTGAAAAGCCTGTAGTTTTTTAGTTTTAGTCTATAATCTCAAGCCATCGATTCATATTATCTCCAATATCATAACCACTGTTTTTTAATCGTCTGAAAACTGCTGCCGCACGCGAAACGTAAATATCCCGTTCTATGATTGACTGCCTTGAATTTGCCAAAAGATAATAACTGTAGCCGTATTGAAAATATACATTCTGATCCATTTTAAGAGATTCTTTCAACGTTTCATAAACTTCTATAACCTTCTGCGGCTGATAAGACTTATTCAAATCATTAAGGTAAAACTGCATCACAAAGTAATAAGTCTGTGATGATTCCGGTAGCGAATTAAGGAATTGTATTTTGGGCTCAATATATGCAATGCGCTCTGAAACAGAAGAATAACTCAACATTAAAACATAACGTGGTAGAATTATTAAATCTGAAATTTCAGGATAATTACTTTCCTCTGCAATAAAATCCTCCAGAATAGAAACTGAAGGCTCGTTTGTCCAGTAGTTTTTATAAATTCTTTGTACAGGAATCATTTTTGAGGCTTCTGTCGACGGTGTATATATACTTTCGCTGAGTGTCATGCAATGTTTTTTATCTGCGTTCTTCCCGTTAAATGAAAGTTCTTCAAACGGAATATAAGCACGAGCTGTATCAATTGCTTTTAAAAGTGCTTTAGTACAGTCGGGACAGTTAGAACTATAAACTTCATTAAAGCAGTATCCAGCTACCCAATGTGCAATAAATTCTTCAAAACTTGAATAATTATTTTTTATGTCAGCAACTATAGGCTTTATAAGTTTTGTTCCTTCCGAAAGAGAAATATACCCTGCCCCAATTCCCCATCGGATAATTGAGATTCTTCGAGCGTCTATCCAAGCCTCAATGTTATGGCGTCCGAGAACTTCCTTCATATCTTTTACAAAGTACATTCGAGAAACATCTGTTATTGTAAGCTCCTCTTTTTTTCCGATTTCGATTACTGAAAGCTCAGGGTATTTTTCCAGTAGTTTTTTCAGTCTTAAATATGTTGCATTCTGTTCGCCCTCTGTAAGCTCATTAAAACTTTCCATCAGCTGTGTATAATTAAATATTTTCCAGTTCTCATTCAGGACATCAATGCCTTCACGCGTTTTTGTGTTGAAACGAACTTTATTAGAAAAATCAAGATGAAACTGATTATTTCGTTCAAAAACATTACTTGAACAGGCAATTGCAAACTGCTCATATTCATCAAGTGAATTCCAAATTTGTCTGTATTCACGTTCAAAAAACAGTTTCGGATCTTCTCCCTTATTTTTTTTAAATTGAACTGGCGGATTATTGTCGGAATATACCTGTGCATTCAAAAGAATTACCAAACTCAGAAAAAATATACAAAAGAACAAAAACTTCTTTACACTCTCAAGCATTTTCCAACCCGGTTTTTTATTGTTCCATTTTCAGCCAGTTTTCGATAGCTTCACTCAGAGTATAATTATTCTCTTTCAAGAGTAAAAAAGCATTTTTTGCCACTTTTTTATAATAATCAAATTCGCTCTGTGTATCACAAATACTGAGCATAAGATAATTGGAAAACGCATACTGATAATAATAATATGCATTACCTTTTAAGTATTCTGGCTGAGAATTATATATAGAAAGTGCCTTAACTGGATTAAAAACATTATTTAACGCAGAAATATAAAGATACATTGTATTTGCATAATCTGCGCTTTCCCTTGGCAGACTTTCAAGATAGTTATTATTACTCTCGGCAAACTCAATTACCTCTTCATATTTTTGTAAATAATAAAGCATTGATACATGCCAGCAAGAAAAATAATTCTTAGCTTCCGGCATTTCCTTTTCAAACTGTTCCAATTGTTTAAGAGATTTCTCTGTAACAGTGTTCTGTCTGTAAAGTTCCATTACTTTTTCCCATTTTGAAAATGAATTGGATGGAACAAAAACACAATCTGAAAGACTAAGTACATGCGTTTTATCTGCATTATCTGCAAAAAACTTCAGGGAATCAAAAGGTATATAAGCTTCTGCATCTAAAGCAGCCTGTTTTGCTTTTTGCCCCAGCTGCTCGTTATTTCCATCATAAAGCGCATAAAATTGTCTGCCCATAATATAATGTGCAATAAAATCATTATACGAAACATAATTATTTCGAATTCTTTCAACCAGGGGCTCGATAAGCTTCATTGCTTCTGGACTGGAAATATAACCACAGGAAATACCCCAGCGCAAAATCGCAATTTCACGACCTTCATCCCAGGCCTCTATACCGTGCTTGCCAAGTTTTTCACGCGTGTCATTTACAAAATGAAGACGAGTAGCATCCAGCATAGAAAGCTCCTCATTAATAGCAATCTGGAGTGGTTCCTTACCGGGATTTTTATCCAGAAGCTCAGAAAGACTTTTATATGCTCTGGAATGTCCGTATTCTTCCAGACTGTTATACATTTCAACCAGCCCTTCATAATCTTCTATTCCCCATGAATCCTTTAATAATTTTTTTGGATTCGCCGAATTGCTTGTAAGTTGAATCCTATTTTCAAAATCAAGATGATATTGTCTATTAAGTTCAAAAAGATTACTTGAAAAGGCAATTGCATATTTTTCAACATCAGGAAGCCTGTCCCAAATTCCCTTATAATTTGTTTCAAAAAAAGCAGTAGGATTATTTGAATCTGATTTTTTATAAACAACTGGCTTTATCTGTTGAATTAATACTTCAAGGCAGGGTACTTCACCATACTCATTGATTATCTGTTTTATATACGCAAGATTCTCTCCATTTTGTTTTTGACTTTCTTTTTGTATAAAGTTCCAGATATATGATTCACCAAGAGGCTTGAAATATGCATTATCAAAGAAAAGCGGAGTATCTGCCTCAGAACCGTCAAATATAATTTCGGATAATGGAAGATACACATCTGCTCCATTATATTTAAGCATTGTATTCTGTGCCCAATCTATACATTTAGAACTCTCCAGCCCCAGATACGACTCAAAAACTGCAATATGAGCGGCAAAATCATAAAAATCGTTATACTGTTTTAAAAGCTGATTAGCTATAGGAATTCCATAATTCAAAGATTCCTCACGACTTATATATCCGGCTCCTACACCAAGACGAAGTGCAAAAAGCCGGTCTACATCCACATAAGGAGCAAGACCATGTTTTCCTATATACTTTTGCATTGTATTTATATAGAACATTCGGGAAATCTGTGTCACACTATAATACTTTTCAGCACCAAGTGTTATAATGTTTTTTCCAGGATTTTCATCCATCACCTGAGAAAGCGTTTTATACTCCATCAGGGCATCATAATAGTTATGTACGTTTTTGTACCCAGGTTTTTGAACATAATCCAAAAGCTCCTGTTTATTTTTTACTGAATATTTATTCTTCAAGCAATCTGCTGCATTCTTTTTATTCTTTCCCAAAAGAATACTACAGTCATATTTTGTGGGAATGAAGTTATACATTCGGGCAGAAAAATAAGTAAGGGCAATTATCTTTTTTTCATCACGAGTATTTTCATCCCAGATTTTTCGATAAAAGTTCTCAAATCTTTCTCTGTCAGGAATTTCCATTTCATTTTCTTTTAGTCCTTTTCTGTTGAAATAAACATAACAGTAAGACGGTTTTAAAGTATATCGATCTTTCTGGCTTGGTGTGTGAGAAAAATATAATTCGATATTTATATGATTATCATTTCTGCAAGCAATTCTGAGTATATCGAGAAACTCTATTCCCTTTAAAACATTGCCATTATATAAAGGGTAAACATAATCATCTACAAAAAAATCATTATTATCTTTAAATGCATCCAGTATTTCTGCATAAGTCATATCCCAGCTAAGTAGATTCCTTTCAGTAAAATATGGCGGAAAATCTATTTGGGAACGTTTTTTATAATCAAAGGAAACATAGGGATTTTTACAAGTTTTGGAATTATCTTGCCAAAAAAGTTTGCCGGAAATTGAAGGAATATTTTTACCTTCCCCCCAGACAAAATCTTCGGGGATAATCCAATCCTTAAGAAAATAAGGCTGTTCTGCAAAAAGAGAAAATACTAAAAAAAAGATGGATATCAGTAATATAAACTTCTTCATTGCACTAGTTTTTTATTTCTTTGATAATAGCTGTAAGCAATTTAAGCTCACCATATTTACTGATACCTTCTTTTACAAGTGGAAGATTACTAACTTGTGGAAATACTCCAATTTCCCTTACCAGATTGATCCAGTAAGTCTCATCTTCAGACTGAGGTTTATAGAATGCTTCCTTTATTGAAGTTATATTTTTATCACCACGTTTCTTACCATTAAAATTGATTTCTTCCAGACGCATCAGTTTCTTATTTCTGTTATATGAATCAAGAGCTAACACAGAATCAAATGAACAGCCCAGAATACCAATTCCTGTATAACCTTCTTCCATTATGTAATGGACGGCAAAATCTTCATAAGACGAATACATAGAAAGAATCTGTTCAACATAAGGACCAGCTTTTTTCAAGGCTTCTTCACGTGTAATATAACCTGCTCCTACACCAAGTCGCAAATAATCCAATTTATTTATTAATTCACTAGCCTTAAAATAATTCTTTCCAATTTTAGCATCCATTGCCTTTATATAATACAACTCCCCTGCTTCTTCATATTTCAGATTATTTAATTCGGCAATTTCATAAGGTTCTTTTTTTGGATATTTTTTAAGAAGATTTTTCTCTTTCTCGTAAGATTTGTAATAATAACTTGTTTCAGTATCTATTATATTATACAACTCCTGTCTATTTGTAATTTTAGAATAACTGTCTGCCAGTCTAGTCTTTGGATCTTTACGAGATTCACTTTCTAATCTATCAGGTATCACACTACAGTCAAAAACAGTAGGCACATAATAAATTGAACTGGAAGAAAACGCGGTTAATGCTATAATTGTTTTTTCAAGCTCTGTGTTTGAATCCCAATAAGACAGCGCATTATTTATTCCAGACTGATTATAATAATCAATTCCAAAAGCAACAGGGGTTGCTGTATTTTTTTCAGCTTCATTTTTTAAATCACCAAAAGAAAAGATAACTTCAAAAGAACGATTCTGTTTTGCAATTGCCACAACAGTATTAAAAAATGTAACTTGCCCTTCTGGATCACCGTAATTATACAAGGCCTTAATATCCTCATAAACATCAAATTCATCACTTGTTTTAAAATTATTAAGAATCTGTTCATAAGTCATATCCCAGCCGGCCAGGCTATTTTCCAGCAGATATGGCGGCATATTCACCTTAGACTGTTCATAAGGTTTTACATCCAGAAAGGTTAGTCCAGAGTTCCCGCCCTGCTCAAAGGAAATTCCATCTTTTAATGGGATGGTATTTGTTTCTCCCCAAACTACATTTTCTGGAATAATCCAGTTTTTAAGAAAAAAAGGCTGCTCTGCAAAAAGTGCAGTCCCAAGAATAAAGGTTGTAAATAACAGATAAAATCTTTTCATAAGGTAATTATAACATAGTTTTTTTTTATGAAAAGAAAATTTTTAGAACTCTACGTCTTCGTCGAACAGCGGTGTGCTGAAATAGCGCTCGGCTGTATCCGGCAAAACTGTAACTACAGTCTTTCCAGGCCCAAGTGCCTTTGCAAGCTCAAGGGCAGCCGCTACGTTTGTTCCGCTGGAAATGCCACACATAATTCCTTCCTTGCGGGAAAGCTCGCGGCTTGTTCTGATTGCCTGAGAATCGGTTACAATGAAAATATCATCATAAATATCTTTGTTCAAAATCGGTGGAATAAGACCGTCACCGATTCCCATCTGCAGGTGGGTGCCTACACTACCACCGCTGAGAATTGCCGCGTGAGCAGGCTCCACGGCCCATATTGTGATTTCGGGATTTTTTGATTTAAGTACTTCGCCGATTCCGGTAAGTGTTCCGCCGGTACCAATACCAGAGCAGAAACCGTCTATCGGACCATCAACATCATTAAGAATCTCAACTGCAGTCTGTTCCCGCTGAATCTGAGGGTTAGCAGGATTTTCAAACTGCTGGGGAATAAAAACATGAGGGTCCATATGCTGCATGTAAAAAGCAGTATCAATACATTCCTGAATACATTTTCCAATGTCGCCGTTATCGTGAACTAACTTAACCTCGGCACCGTAGTGCTTAACAAGCTTGCGGCGCTCTTCACTAACGCTGTCCGGCATAATGATTACAGTTTTATAACCGCGAACCGCACCGATAAGGGCAAGGCCGATTCCCTGGTTACCACTGGTAGGTTCAACAATGACTGTATTTTTGTCGATTAAGCCGCGTCGTTCAGCATCCAGAATCATATTAAAAGCAGTACGAGTTTTGATGGAACCGCCAACATTGAGGCCTTCAAATTTAACGAGGACACGGGCCATATCAGGCGTAACCATTTTCTGTAACTGGATGATTGGAGTGTGTCCAATTGCTTCAAGAATGTTGTTGTAGATCATAGTGTAATCTCAAAAAAAAGATTGCCGCATCAAGTGCGGCAATGACATTATTTGTCATATGATTTGACACGCAGCGAAGCTGTCGTGTCGAAATTAATTTCTCCCGCAGGCGAGTTGCCGAAGGCAAGGAGTCTGTCGGGAGATTAAATGTTTTACACGGCAAGTGGCTCGACCACTTGTCCGTGTGAAAACTATTTTGTTGCCAGAATTGCGATACCAGGGAGAGTTTTTCCTTCGAGGAATTCCAAAGAAGCTCCACCACCTGTAGAAACGTGGCTCATCTTGTCTGCAAGGTTGAACTTGTTTACAGCGGCAACAGAGTCACCACCACCAACTACAGTCATAGCACCCTTA
>CAMNGG010000109.1 GCA_946537975.1 uncultured Treponema sp.
TGATGGTAAGGCTAAAAATTGCAGTGCAATTTTTTTAACGCCTTGCTATAGAACACCGGCCGCCAGCGGCCTTACACATTTAGGTTCATCGAAAGAACGGCTCAGAGGCAAGCTGTGCTTGCCGACAAACGATGGTTTTTCAAAACCGCCGTTTTTTTATTTTACATACTTCCAGTCTAAGACTTCTATTTTTCCGTCTTTAAGCATTCCGGGTTCTTTTATCGTTTCAGACTTAACTATATAGCCGCTTATTTCAATATATTGTCCCTGGGTAGCCCATAGTTCTTCTATTATCTTTTTATCGGCGGAAATTGCATATTCCTTTTCGTCTGTAGTTTCAATTCCTATATAGGTAAAAGGTTCGTTTCCATAAACATGAATTAAGCCCTTTACTTTAGAGATTTTATTTTTGCTGTATGAGCAGAAAATTAGACTGCACAATAAAACTGAAAGTATTATAAATATTGTATTAGTTTTTTTCATATTTCATTCCTTACTTTACTACAATTGTCATTGTAAGATTTGATTGATGCCTTACATTAAAGGAAGCTCCACCAGCAGGGATGTTTCCGACAAAATATACGACAAAACCATAGCCCTGAATTGGCTCTATTAATTTATACCCTGGTTTGAAAATACGAGGACCAAGTATACAATATTTATTATTCGAATTTAATTTTCCCCAGTTATTTTCAGCAGTATATAGATTAGTATTCCAATCTAATAAAAATTCAGCAGTAGTATCATAAACCTTAAAAATATATGCAGAATCTGGTACAGCAGATAAATCAATTGCTGTTAAATTATAAATTGTTCCTGAATATGTTTCGCTAAGACTTTTATACAATGAATTATCAGTCTTTCTGGTATTAATATAAACCATACCAAACTTAGATAATACAGATTCAAAAGTTTCATTTGTATAACCAACTGCATGTAATGCTTCAGTTATTGCGGAGCCGTTTACATAAGGATTTGTAGCTATTTCGTGAATTAGTCTTACTCCACCATAATTTCTCATAAGATAGGCACCAAAAGCATAGGCATTTGCATAGGCATAATAAACATTGGAATCTGTTGAATCTGGCCAGTTGTAGAATCCGTTATAAGGTTTTCCAAAATTTATATTAAAACGATTTTTTGGAGATTCAGAATCAGAAAGATATAGTTGAGACTGGAATAATTCTTCTACACTCATTGAAAGCATTTCTGTAAACCAGGTTTGATAATTTGTGCTTTTGTTACAGTAATTAAGGAGATGCTGATACTCATGAATTAATGTAGACTGAACAGTTTTCTTGTTTGGTGTAACCTCAAAATCTTTTTTTAAGAAGTAACTGTCTATATGAACATTTTGACATTCATTACTAGTTATAGGGTTGTTTTCTCCAGTAGCCGTGTTATAAGCAGTTATTCCTGCATTAGTATTAAAATCGTAGGATTTAAAATAACCAAATACACCACCTGTCTGACTTGACGTTGCATCATGAAAAAGATCATAAACAAGAACTTCGAGTTTTGTAGCTGAAGTAGCTGAAATTTGTAATGTTCCACCATTATAGGCATTTGAACCACAAATTGCAGTGATTTTATTATATGAATCATCAATAGCATTTGCCAGAGAGCTCCAATTAAAAATGTCATCATCTACATTAACAACACTGGTGTTGTTATTATATGCCCATATTCTACAATGAGTTCCATTTGCTTTTAATGTAAAAGTCTTTTGAGTTGAATCAGTATTCTGACCACCTTCGGAGGTTACCCAGAATGGTTTTGTTGCCCCAACACTTAAATCACCTGTCAGGTCAGAATTATATGATGCATAAATACCAGCACTTCTTGAATTGTTTTTAAATTCAGATAAATCTGGATAATTGAACTGTACTTCATCCCTATAAAAGCCATCTCCCATATCTATTACGCCTTTATAGATTTTCATTGAAGGCAGTGAATCCGGAGTTTCTTCTTCAGCGGAGTTTGCAATACTACTGTTTACACCATCCTCTGTATTCAGCTGACTTATCGCGCTTGTATTTGTATAAATAACGTAAGCTTTTTTGCCGGCATAAGAGGCAGGAAAATCTATACGATTACAATCCTTTGGCAAAGTATAGGAAGTTGTATTTTCAGGGAAGCTCTGACTGTTTACGCTGCCGCCACCACTATCAGAAGTATTTGCACATGCAGTAAAGAATACTACTGTGGCTGCGAGAAGTAAATAACTAATTTTTTTCATATATCCTCCATTTCTCGTAAGGTTTATTTTGATGTCATATTAATTACGCCGTCCCAGTCATCTGAAACGCCGTTTTCTATAAAGTTTTTGCAGCGGTCGGCAAAGACAAGGGCAATCGGATCGCCGGCTCCAATTGAGTTTGCCTGCATAAAGAGCTTGCCCGCATTTACAAAATCTCGGGTCAGATATTTATCAAGTGCCGCGTGGAAAATATCAATTTCTTCCTTCTGCTCTCTTGTAAGTTCATTTGTAAAGCCTACAATACTGTAAAGTTGAACAGGGGTTGAACGGCCTACTACGCGAACCCGGTCCAGACGCTTTGCCGCAATTGCTCCCTTGTGAGCACCGGAATCTGCCATATTCCAGGTATCATCAGAACACATAATCCAGGAAGAATAAGCCTTGTTTACACCTTCAAGTCGGCTGGCAAGGTTTACGGTATCACCAATCATTGTGTAGTTGAGCTTACTGAAGGTATCTGTTTTACTTCCCATAAGTCCTACAAAGGCTTCGCCCGAGTTTACACCAATTCGAGTTTGAAGCGGCTTGAGCTGGATTGTTTCCTTACTTCCATCTTCATGGGTAATTTCTTTTGGTTCAAATAATTCTGCGTGACTCTTATTAAATTCAACCTCTACCTTTTTCATTCGGATTGCAGAATCAAGACATAGATAAGCCCATTCTTCCGGAGTATGAGCATTCATAGGGTCTGGCGCACCGAACATTGAAATAATTGCATCACCTTCGTATTTATCGATATTTCCATTGTTACGAAGAATCTCGTTAGACATCTGTCCCAGGTATTCATTTAAGATTTCAATTAGCTTGTTTGGTCCTTCATCACCATAGAGCTTACCAATGCTTTCGCTGAGTGTTGAGAATTTCTGAATATCAGAGAACAAGGCTGTAATACACTTTTTCTGACCTTCTGTCTTAAAGGCATCAGGATTTTTACGAAGCTCGTTTACTGTATCCTTGTTTGCGAAAGAAGAAGCAATCTGGGTAATAAACTGCTTTTCTTTTGTACTCAGATAGAAACGGAAGCCTATACCAGCCACTAAATCAACTAAAAGATAAAGTATTGTTCCTACAAACTGTATGTAATATTTACTGAAAACAAAGAGCGCTCCCCAGACAAGGCAGTAAATAAGATAAGCAAAGAAGCCAATAATATTCTGTTTAGCATTAGAAGTCTTTGTAAGTAAAAGTGTGAGCATTGAAAGAGCCAGGGCAAGTAAAAAGCCCCACTGCCAGTGAATCTGACTAATAAAATCTTCTTTTAAAAGAGTATTTAATACATTGGCGTGAATACCAACGTTCATAAACTTTGTTTCATAGGGTGTTGCTCCAATATCAGTTGTTGATGTAGCTGTATTTCCGATAATGCAGTAGGAGTCTTTATAGATATCAGCTAATTCTTTAATTAAATCATTAAAGGCATCAGAATAATATTTGAGGTTATCAAAATCTTCCGCAATATATTCGCGCATTTCTTCGATTGAAGCGGCATTTTCTGAACCAAAGCGGTTTACAAGCTCATCAAGACGCAGACTCACCTGTTCAAAATAATTTTCTTTACAATAATTTTTTACATCCTCATAAAACTGATTTCTAAGGGCAAAATATTCTTCATATTCTGCATCTGAAATACCATCAATAAGGCTGCCATCTTCCTTATAACCGCTGCATTTTTCGAGAAGCTGATTTTTCAGCTGGGTAAGTGCCTCATATTCATCAATAATATACCAGGCGGCGGAGGTATAAGCCATTTCTGCACCTGTGTCATCATAAACAGAGCGCTGAGCAATATAATTAAGACAGAGCATAATCTGTTCTTCAAGAGTATCAAGTCTTATAAGATAAATAAAGGAATCATTTTTGAAGGAGCTGTCGCTTGAACCATGACGGAAGTTTATAAGAAGACGGCCGTGAGGGTCCAGAGGAATCTTAAGGTCTTTTCTTTCACCGGTGTAAGTATTTCGAGCATTTTTTACAATCAGGTAATTCTTTTCACGGACAAGTTCCTTTGAATCTACCAGGTCAAGGAAAGGTCCAAAAGCCAGCTGATTAATATATTTATCATCATATTTTACAAGCAGCTGCATTCTTCGGCGGATACCATCATCATCTACAACTGAGTTTGTGTAGTTTGCGCCATAGGCACGGGTCATCAGCTTGTGCATTGCCGGGTTAAAGCCGCGGGACTCACCTGTCTGGTAGGAAGTATAATCATTTCCTATCTGGATAAGATTATCTTTGTCTTTTACCTCATCTGTAAGAATGCGGTTCAGTATATAAGCATTTTCTTCAGGTGTAATATCGTAGCCTAAATCATCATGATTGATTGTAAGATAGGTTTTTCCAAAGAATTGAATACAGCGGGCGAAATATTCATCGTTATCGCGGGACATGTTATTCTGAATATAAGCCTGAAGATTTTCAAAGGTAGGTTCAATGTTTTCTGAAATCAGTTCATCGACAAGAGCTGGCACTTCGGAAGCTTTTATATAACCTGCCTCTATTGCGGCAGAAAGCTGACCTATAAGCTCGTTGATTGTATCTTCTGTGGCATAAACCTGCCTGTAAATTTTCTGTTCAGCAGAAGGCGCTATACCATTTTTTGTAGGCGAAATATATTCAATATCGAATATTGCACATTTGGCACCAAGCTCCTTCATTCTTAAAAGAGCATCTGCATAAATATCGCGGCTCCATGGCCATTCACCAAGCTCTTTAATTGACGGGTCATCAATTTTAACGAGCATGATGTTTTTATCAGCGGCGGGTTCTTTTCGTTTTGCTATAAGCGAATCGTAAAGACGAAAGTCAAGTTTAGCAAATATGCCAGAATAAATTAAAACTCCGAATACTAAAAATACAAAAAATTTGATTAAAAAGCTGATAAATATGTTTTTATTCTTCATATATATATTATATATTAGAATCCATATTTATCAAGCGCAAGTTTTGCCGCTAACTGTTCTGCTTCCTTTTTTGATTTTCCTGAAACAGGGCCAAAAACCTTGTCTCCCAGATGTACACAGACATTAAAGGACTGATCATGATCCGGACCGCTTTTTGATACCAGCTCATATTTTGGACAAAGCTTTGTTTTCTTCTGGAATTTTTCCTGCAGCTGGGTTTTAAAATCCTTTACTCCATTTGAGCATACATCTTTTACTGCGGGCTCAATAAAGGAAAGCACATACTTTTCAGCGGCTTTATAACCGGAATCAAGATAATAGGCTCCGATTATCGCTTCCATACAGTCTGCAAGAATTGCGGGCTTAGTCCGGCCGCCTGTCATTTCTTCGCCGTGTCCAAGCATTAAAAGCTTGTCTATGCCAAATTGTAAAGCCAGAGGAGCAAGTGCCTTTTCTGAAACTACAACTGATTTTATTTTTGCAAGATCCCCTTCCGGATTGTCTAAATTTTTATACAGAAAAGCGGCAGTTGCCATTCCTAAAACTGAATCTCCCAGGAATTCAAGCCGCTCATTATTTTTCACTCCCGTTTTTTCGTTGGTGAGTGAACGATGATGAAAGGCCTGGTCTAAAATTTCCAGCTTCTTAAAATTAATTCCTACCCTGTTACAAAAATCAGACAGTTGTTTTTTACGTTCTTTTGATAGTTCCATAGTTTTCCAAATTGTGGTCTCGATACACCGCTTCGCGGCACTCGACCTCCGGTGGTTGAGTAGCTTTCGTAAGAAAGCGTATCGAAACCACTAAAAAAAAAGCACAAGATTACTCTTGTGCTTTCTGATCTTTATCTTAGTTATAAGACTTATTTGCCCTGTTCAGATTTGATGAAGTCGTAAGCATCGCGAACAGTTTCGAATTCGTTTGCTTTTTCATCTGGGATGCTAACTCCCAATTCTTCTTCGATAGCATATACCAATTCATAAGTATCAAGGCTATCTGCTCCAAGATCGTTTCTGAAAGAAGAATCCAATGTAATTTTTCCCTCATCGATTTCCAATTTGTCAGCAATAAGCTTCTGGATTTTTTCGAACAATTCGTCCATTCTTTTACTCCTAAGAATTAGCCATTTACTTCAGGTGTGATAACCTGGCGTCCGCGGTAGAAACCACATTTTGGACAAACATGATGAGACTGTACAAGGTTTCCGCAGTTGTTGCATTCAACAAGCTGTGGAGCCTTAAGCTTCATATTGATTGTCTGACGTCTTTTTGTTACGGCCTTTGATGTTTTACTTCTTGGTACTGCCATATATGTAACCTCACTATAATTTATCAGATATAATTTGAATTAATATACAACAATTCCAAGTCGAATGTCAATCTATTATACCAAAATAACGGCATTTGTCAAACAAATTTTAAAATTTTGTCATTTAAAAGTTTTCAGTTCTCAAAACCTAACTCTTATATTTGTTTGACAAGGCCTCGGCGACCAGAGGTGGTACCATTCTGGATATATCACCGCCGAACTGAGCCAGCTGTTTTATCGAGCTTGATTTTACAATTGCGTATTTTTCTTTAGACTGCAAAAATACAGTTTCTATATCAGGATTTAAGTTCTGGTTCATCAGGGCCAGTTCAAACTCGTAACCGAAGTCATTAGCTGAACGCACTCCCCTTACAAGAACCTTTGCACCAACCTCTTTTGCATAATTTACAATAATTCCTTTATAAGAATGCACTGAAACATTTTTAAAGGATTTAATCAGTTCTTTTAGAAATTCAACTCTTTCTTCTTCGGAAAACATTGTCTTTTTTTCCGGATTAACAGATACAACAACATCTACGCTTTCAAAAAGTCCGGAAGCTCTTTTTATAATATCTAAATGTCCATTTGTAGGAGGATCAAAAGACCCTGCAAAAACTGCTTTTACCATATTAAGTAATCTATCTTATTTGACGAAAACGGGCAATAGATGTAAAATTGTGACTTATGAGAAAGATTCACATTTTATTTTTACTTATACTCGGAGTTTGTTTTATTTCCTGCGGAAGTGCACCTGTAGCAGAAAAGGAAGAAGCAGAAGCACCTGTGGTTGAAGAAGTAAGTCCTGTTGAGGAAGTAGAAGAAATTGATGAAGTTCAGGACGTTGACGAAGTTGAGCTCATAAATGAAGAAGTAAGCACCCTTGAAGCTGATGATGATGAATATATCAGATCTACTCAGGCTCTTTCAGCAGAAGAACTCGTAACAAAAGACGAATTCGCTGAAGATAAAGCAGAAATTCTCAGAATCATAAAAGAGCTTCAGAAGGTTATGGAAAAGGAAGATGTAGAAGACTGGCTTAAATATGTAGATAAGGATTCTAAAAACTTCTATTCTAATCCGGCAAATATAAGAAAGGTAAACAAGAAGCTTCCAAATAAAGCAATTGTTTTGAACGGAATCGGTGATTATTTTAAATATGTATTCATTCCTTCAAGAAAGAACCGCGAAATTACCGAAATCAGATATATCTCAAAAACTAATACAAAGGCCGTTCAGGTAAATGAGGACGGAAGTATTACAAGATATTATCAGTTTATTAAAGTAAACGGTAAATGGTACGTACAGCTGGACCGCGTTTAATTTCCGTTGATTTTTTATCAAGTATATTCTATAATTAGTAAGATAGGTTTGTGACCTAATACGGAGGAATTTTAATGAAACTTTCAAGAAAAGTTTTTATCGCATCAGTTATGATGATTGTATCAGGCTTTGCATTTGCCCAGGAAAAAGAAACATCTGTAGAAAGCGAATACCTTAATGATGTTGACGGCGACATTATTATGACACTGGCAGAATCAGATGAATATGATAATAAACTTGTAGCACTTCAGTATTTACAGGCTGCTCTTGATGATGGTAATACATCAGATGCTGTAATTCAGGCTCTTGACCGCCTTGCTGGTGAAGGTCTTACAACTCAGTCCAGAACTAACGGACGTCTTTCAAATAACTTTCCTGAAATCCGTCGTGAAGCATGTAAGCTTATGGCAAAGATTCCTACCGAACATTCAAAAAACACTTTGATTTCTATTGCTGTTGCAGACAATGAACCTATGGTAATTGCGGCCGCAGTAAAATCTCTTGGTGAAATTGGAATTAATGAAAATGATGAGGCAGTTGATGCAATTGCTTTTGCTAACCGCCGTAATCAGGTTTTGAATCCTACAAGCTCACTTGCCCTCGAAGTTCTTAATGCTTTTGAAATGCTGGCTGATTCAACTGAAAACAAAAAGACTATGATTGATGCTGTTGCCCGTATTTCTACAGACTATCATTATGTTACACCTGTTAGACAGAAGGCTTACAAGCTTTTGAAGTCTCTTTCAAGCAATTCTGGAGACAGCAAAAAGTCTAATTCAGATGCAAAATAACAGGGAATAGAGAAATTCTTTTATATAAAAAGGCTTCCGTTCAGGCAGCCTTTTTTTAACGCATAAATTAATTACGATAACGTTGGAGCAAATATGGAACCTATAATTCTTGCATCTTCTTCACCCCGCAGACAGGAAATCTTAAAAATGCTTAAGATTCCATTTAGAGTTATCATTCCAAATATTGATGAAACATTAACCTCCGCAATTGAAAAAGAACAGATTCCGGAATTACTGGCTCAGGAGAAGGTTTCTGCTGTAATCCGTTCACTTCCTGCAGGCCAGGAGATTCAATGGGTTTTGGGAGCAGATACTGTAATTCTTTTTGAAGATAAAATAATTGGAAAGCCTGAAAATCATGACCAGGCAGTTGAATATCTTTCTGCCCTTCAGGGGAAAACTCACACGGTTTTAACTTCGATTGTTCTTTATAATGGAAGGCAGAAAAAAACTGTTTCCCGCCTTTGTAAAACAAAGGTTACCTTTGCTCCTATGTCTAATGAAGAAATTGAATGGTATGTAGAAACCGGTGAATGGCATGGAGCCGCAGGCGGCTACAGAATCCAGAGTCTTGCGTCATGTTTTATATCTAATATTGAAGGTTCATATTCGGGAGCCGTCGGCTTGCCTATTTTTGAGCTTTACGATATATTAAAAGAACAGGGATATTCTATCCTTGAATAAGCCTACAATCGAAAATCCGTTAAAAAACGAGCCGTCAGGGTCGTTTTAGGATTATCGAAAAAATGGCTCAGGCAAAATCTGTGATTTTGCCCTTTATTAAACCAACTCGTAGAGTTGGTAAATCTTCCGACCTTTTTTAAGGTACGAGAAATAGAGTTGGCGGTAGAGATCCTGAAACAAGTTCAGGATGACATAATCTACCCGTGAAGGAGTTAATCATGGCAGTAGTAACCATGAAGAACCTGTTGGAATCTGGAGTACACTTCGGACATCAGGTAAAACGCTGGGATCCACGTATGAAGAAGTACATCTTCGCAGAA
>CAMNGG010000110.1 GCA_946537975.1 uncultured Treponema sp.
TCAACAAGAACTTCATAGCTGTACTGACTTCCAAGCTGACTGCGGGTAATTTCCATTAAACGGTGAATGTAAGGTGTTCGCTCGCCCATCATATCAGCATAGTTCATATTTACCTTGATTTTGAAAATGCCCGGAAGAACAGCCACAATCACAGCTACCCCAACAACAACTGTAATCCACTTTTTATTGAGGATTGATTTTCCCATTGCTTCAACGCGGAGGTCTGAGTTTGTAGAACCTTCATTCTTTACGAAGTCAGGGTCAGGCTCTTGATCTTTTCCAAAGCTGTAAAGACATGGAAGCAGGATCATTTCAAAAACGAAAACTGCAAAAACGGCAGCAGCGGTAATTCCTCCAACCCAGCGCATTGGTCTGATGTTTGCAGAAAGGAAGGAAAGCATACCTGCCATTGTAGTGACTACCGTAAAAAACAAAGCCCAGCCGGAATCTCTGATTCCCATAACAATTGATTCTTTGCGCTGACCAGTTTTTCTAAAGTGCATCTTAAAAGAGTTGATGTAATGAACTGCATAACCAACTGCAAGTGCCATAGAAAGCAAAACAGTTACAAGAATCATTGTGTTATTACCTTTGATATTCATCCAGGCAGAGGCACCAAGAGTTGTACAAAGGGCTCCGAGTGTTGCAATTGAAGGAACCACAACACCACGCAAAGAGCGGATAAAAACAATCAGGAAGATAAGCATAACGATAAAGCCTAAAGCGATTCGGCTTACACACTGCCATACAATTGCCTTTTCCTCTTCGTATTCTGTGTAAGAAAGACCTGCCGGACGGATTTCCCATTTGTCTGACTGATATTTCGGATCATTAAAGATTGCCATTGCAGGAGGTGCGATTTTTTTCATTGCCTGATCAAGGTTTTCTGAATACTGCTCGAGATTTACAATAAGCCAGGTCTCCGTGCAGTCATCGCTTACAAGGTTGTTTACGATTGATTCGCGGCTCATAATAAAGGCCTTCTTTTCTGCAAGCTCTGCCGGATCAGAAGGGACGCCGTCTTCAAAAGGACTTGTTACTTCAAAGCCGTCTTCTGTTCCAATTGGAAGCGAAAGCTCCATAAGCGAGGTAATGCTGCCGGCGTAAGGAACATTATTCAAAAGGTCATCCCCAAGCTGGTCTATCATCTGCAAAACTTCCGGATCAAAGACATCTTTTGCCTTGATATGGGCCAGAAGGCTGTCGGTTGACCCAAAAATACTTTCAAAGTGATCCTGGTTAACTTTTGTAGTTTCCCAGTCGTCAAACCAGTCCTCTTCACCGTTATCTAGCTTAAGGCGTGGAAGGCCCAGACTGCAAACTATTGTTAAAATCAATAAACCAATAAGGAAACCCCATCGGTGCTTTACTTCAAAACGACCAAACTTTTCAAACCAGTCGTTAATTTTTGTTACTTTCACAATATTTCTCCTTTGTTATTTTATACTAACAATAATGGTAACACTGTTATCGTTAACAGATAATAATGATAACAGTGTTATCTTGTCAATAGATTTTCTTAAATTTTGATAACAATGTTATCAAAATTTGTTGACTTTTATGGATTTTCCGATATAGAATAACCTCATGAGCGAATCAGCTGCCGAGACAAAGGCAAAAATACTTGAAAGCGCTAAAAATGAATTCCTCGATAAGGGCTTTGTAAATGCTTCCCTGCGTACTATTGCATCGAATGCAGGTCTCACTACTGGCGCCATGTACCGCCACTTTAAAGATAAAGATGCTCTCTTTTGTGCTCTTGTAGATCAGGCAATCGACTTTACTACAAAAACAGTTATGCTGGCAGATTCCTCTCATCATCTTGACCTGGATAATTTAGTTTCACAAGAACATTTTAATCAGGAAAAAGAATCAACTAATGAATTGTTAAATTTTATCTTTGATAATTTCGACACCTTTACTCTTTTGCTTACAAAAGCATCAGGTTCTACTCATGAACACTTTCAGGAAGAAATCTGCGAACTATATACTAAAAATTGTGAAGAGACTTTTAACTGGATGTACAAAAATAAAATTTCTACAAAAAAAATCGACAAGATGACGGTGCATTTTATTGCTTCTACTGTCATCAATGCCTTTGTAGAAATCATTACTCATAAAATGTCAAAGAAGACTGCTTTCCAATACATAGAAAACATTGAGGCCTTTACCCGCTACGGAATGATGCATATGATGGGCATTCCGTGCGAGAATGGCGAATCTCACGAATAATTATAATATTATTAAATTACGCCGCATACAAATCTTTCTGGAAATCAATAAATACCTTGTTTATTTCACCGAGAGAACCAAGAACATTCTTGGCATCATTGATTGTTCCATACTTAAGCTTAATAAGTTCAGGCAGATTTTCCAGCGAAAGTTCTGTGTAGCCCTGCTCCACGTATTGCTCAAGAACAAAGTTTACAAAATCGCTTTGCTCGGCACTTAAAGCAGCTACAATTTCCGGACGAACAATTTCTACGCGACGCTGGCGTTCAAGTGGGCTTGTGTTATAAGCAAGATATTCCAGAACATCAAGCAGGTCGCATTTTTCCATGTTCAAGAACTCCTGAACTTTTGTCAGTTTTTCCAGAGGGAAGCCTTCGTATTCCATCTGTTCCAGCAAAGCGGCTCTTGTTTCCGGATTCTGCCATTGCTTACGTAAGTCTTCGTCATCCTTAAAGAACTTAGGAAGGGTCTGATTATTTACAAGTACATCAACAAACTCTTTGATTGTAATGAGTTTGCCGTCATACATAATACGTTCTTCCCAGTCAAAACCATTTTTTACAGCAACCTTTCGGCCATCGCCCAATTCAATTTCAATAATGTCTTTTGGACAGGTACAAGGAAGATTTCCGCAGATAGAACAGGCTTTTGGAGGACAAATACACGGATACTGTCCGCATATTGGACACTTACGAGGCGGTCTTTTACAGATGCACGGCCACTTACCACAAACCGAACATTTTTCATGCTTATCACATTCACAAGGATATTTACCGCAGTAAGGACAAACCGGATTCGGATTATCCCATTCTTCATCATAGAATTCTTTATATGCGCCTACAAAGTCATAAATAGTAAAATAATATTTATCATCAAAGAGACGGGTTCCACGGCCAATAATCTGCTTGAATTCAATCATGTTCGGAACAGGGCGCATCAAAACAATATTGCGGACATTCTGAGCATCAACACCTGTTGAAAGTTTTTGTGAAGTTGTAAGGATTGTCGGAATTGTCTTTTCGTTATCCTGGAATTTTTTAAGCTGCTCCTCACCTTCCGCGCCATCGTCCGCCGTTACACGAACACAATAATTTACTCCGCGCTTTGCCTGTGAGTTTATCATATCGCGAATCTGCATTGCGTGATTCTGGGTCGCACAGAAGACAATCGCCTTTTCATCAGGATTTGCACTTTCCAGAAATTCTGCTACACGAAGTTCATCACGCTGACGGATTTTTATTTTTCCATGATAAAAATCTGCTTCGGTATAAGTCTTGTCTTTGTCTAACAGATCTTCGCCCTGAATGATTTTGTCATCTTCATCATAAACATATTCATCAATAATCTGATTTGTACAGCTCTTTACTCGGTAAGGTGTAAGGTATCCGTCTTCAATTCCCTGCTTAAGCGAATACTGATAAACCGGCTCACCAAAGTATTTATAAGTGTCTCCATTTATAGTTCGGCGTGGAGTTGCAGTAAGACCAAGCTGATAAGCCGGTTGGAAGTATTCCATCAACTTTCGCCATTCACTTTCATCGTTTGCACCACCACGGTGACATTCGTCTATGATGATAAAATCAAAGAAATCCTGTGGGTATTGTTTGTAGTAT
>CAMNGG010000111.1 GCA_946537975.1 uncultured Treponema sp.
CGCTCCGGGGCATCAAAGCTTATGCCTGTATATTTAATATCAATTCGCTTTGTTCCCGGTTTAAGTATAATCATATCTTTAGAAGCCTTGTGAACAACGGAATCTACGGTGATTGTTTCAATCTGTACAAGAGGAAGAATTGTGCTTTTTTGAACCTTCTGTGGGTCATAAACCGCAATACCATCTACAAGAGGAATCCAGAGGCGGCCATGACTGTCAATTATTGCCCTTGCAGTAGAGGTTGCACCATCTGAATCGAGGCCGTCATTGCGGTTGTAATACTTTGTTGTAAGAATGTCTCTTTTACCTTCGAAGTACTCCTTCATTTCCTGCATGGACAGAGAGGCAATGCCGTGGTTGTTTGTTATCCAGGCGTTGTTCAGACTGTCAAACATAATCTGGAAAACAGAGTTTGTTCCAATTCCGTTTTCAGAATTAATGTTAAAGCATTCGAGCCGTGTTTTTCTTGTAGAATCAAAATCTGTAATGCGGGTAATTCCGCTGCCTGTACAAATCCAGTAGTTACCTTCTGCATCCTGATTAATCTTGAAAATAACGTTTCCCGCAATTCCATCGGCAGAGGTCAGATGAGAGAATACCTTTTCGTTCTTTAAAAGAAAAATACCGCCGCCATCTGTACCAACCCAGATTACTCCGTGAGTGTCCTTGTAGATGGCCATTACATATTCAGTTTCAAGGTCTCCCGTAATCTGTTTGAGAGAATGAATGCTTCCATCCTTGTGGATGATGCTTAAACCTGTAGTTGTTCCAACATAGTATTCATCTTCTGCCGTTTCTATTGCAACTCTGACCTTGTTTCCCGCAAGGCCGTGGTCTGAATCCCAGCCCCGGATTGTTTTTCCGTCATAAATAAGCTGGCCCGGTTTAGAATAGCAGCTTACAAGAATTTTTCCTTCAGCTGTGGCTTCTACATGTCGTATTCGCAGGCCCTTTGTATATCTTGTAAGCTGATTTTCTATCTGTTCATCATTTTTATAGCAGAGCACGCCGGTGTCGGTTGCGGCCCAGATTTTTCCATCAGTTGCTTCAGTTACACAGTTTACTGTAACACCCAGTCTGTGCATCATAAATTTACCGAGGGTCATTTTGCCAATGCCGTTTCTGTCGGTAGCGAACCAGATATTATCCTCCCGGTCCTGAATTATTTTGTTGATATTAGAGCTTGTCAGCTCCTGCGCACCCTTGTATTCTTCAAATTTTCCGTTGGCATAAATTACAAGTCCGTGTTCGGTTCCAAACCAGAGGATGCCGTTTCTGTCCTGAAGAATAGTGCAGGTTGGCGTTGTATCGAGCAGGGTTCCCGTTTTAAGAAGAGTAACCTTTTTTTCACTCAGGGTGGCAATTCCCCTGTCACCAAGGGCAATCCAGTATTTTCCTTCGTTATCCTGATAAATTGAAGTTGCAAAATAGGTAGAATAAGCTTCAAATTCATCAAGAGGCTTAAAAAGCCCGTCCTGGCAGAGGAATAAACCGTTTTCGTTAGAGGTCGTAAGCCAGATATTTCCGCTGTTATCGCAGTAGAGATGGGAAGCGATTACCCCGTTTGCTGTAGTTCCTGCTCCAAACTGCGGATTTATAAGCTTTCCGTCCGGAGTAATGTAAACAACTCCGCTGGCAGTACCTACCCAGATATTGCCCCTTTTGTCTTCACAAAGGGCGCGGATAGAATTATTTGGAAGTCCGTTTTCTGTTGTGTAGGTTTTATTTCCGGCATCAGAAAGCTTATGCAAACCTTCATCATTTGAACCGAGCCAGATGTCTCCACGTGTATCCTGAATTATTGTTCTTACAGAAACAAAGCCGTAATCCTTGTCGGTAATGCGGTTTATAGTTTTAAACTCTACTCCATCGAAGGTAACCAGACCTTCGTAGGTTCCTATATCAATATAACCGTTTCTTGTCTGGTAAATATCGTTTGCTGTAGTTCCCGAAAGTCCTCCGAAATCGCTCCAGGACTGATAGACATAATTATCAAAGAAACTGCTTTGTGAGAAGCAGGAAAGTGAAAAGAATATGAAAAATATAGAAAGAAATAACTTTTTCATACAAATATTATCTGTTAAAAATACTATAAATGCAAATTTTTTAATGTTGTAGTATAATAGTTGACTATGGAAAAAGATGAAGAAAAAGCAGAAACAGTGGTAGAAACAGCTGCTGAAACAACTGTAGAAAAAGCTGAAGAAACGACTGCAGAAACGACTGTTGAGCCAGAAGAAAAAACTGTAAAAACAAAGAAAAAAAGACCTCTTGCGCTGAGGCTTCTTTTATTGCCGGTTAAGCTATTATTAGTTTTTTTATTGATTGTCCTGGTCTGGTTTACCTTCTGCTTTTTTGACAGAATAAAGCCAGCCGATGCCCTGCCTCCGGATTATGCGCTTTATATGCGTACAGATTCTGTCTGGGATACAACCGAGCCTTTGCTGGATCTTGATGCGACTCTTGTAGCCATGACAAGTCCGGAGCTGCAGAAATACCGTGACAAATATCTGCTGGTAAAAAGCTCAAAACTCAGAAAAAACTTTTTTGTGCGTCAGGCCCTTAAACGCAGGGTAGATGCCGCACTTTATGCTTCTGAAAAAGAGGGAGAGCCAGCCGCAATCATTGTTCTTGATGCCGGCTTCCTTTCCGGAGCCTTAAGGCTGTCTCCTGTTATTCTTCCAAGAATTAAAGCTCTTTCAAAACAAATGGACCTTGCGGTAAATCGCCATGGAAGCTTTTATCTGCTGCAGAATAAAGA
>CAMNGG010000112.1 GCA_946537975.1 uncultured Treponema sp.
TCGTTTATGATTTCTGATGTTGTGCCGCAGGAAAAGAATAAGATGGAGATGAAAAGAAAAGATAAAACTGATTGCAGATAGATTTTAAATTTCACTTCTTCTCCAAAAAATTTTTTTAAGCCACACGGATTTTGAAACAGCTAACGCTGTTTCTTTTTTAGGATTCTTTAATGTAAGTTCCCTAAAAAAGATTTTGCGTTAGCAAAATCCAAATCCGTGTGGCAATATCATTATTTGGTTACTTCCAAATTTTCTCTCTAACGAAAGTCTGATTTCTGTCTGCACCTACAGAAACGATTCCAACCTTTGTGCCTGTGAAGTCTTCGATGAACTCTACATAATCACGGGCAGCCTTTGGAAGCTTCTTGTAAGATGTACACTTTGTAATGTCAGCCTTCCAGCCGTCGAACTTCTGAAGAACCGGTTTTGCGCGGTTGAGTTCAGGAATGCTGGCTGGGAAGTCTGTAACAATCTGACCGTCGATATCGTAAGCAACGCAGGCTTCGATTTCATTCATATCATCATAAATATCAAGGTGAGTAAGAACAAGGTTGTCGATTGAATTTACGTGACATGCATAGCGGAGAGCTACCAGGTCAAGGTAACCGCAGCGGCGTGGACGGCCTGTTGTTACGCCAAACTCATTACCTGTGTTACGAACGTAGTCGCAAAGCTCGCCTTCTGTATCAGCATTGAATTCAGATGGCATTGGACCATTTCCTACACGTGTTTCATAAGCCTTGAATACACCGTAAATCTTGTCGAGGGCTTTAGGACCAATTCCGGAACCTGTAGCAGCACCGGCAGAACAAGATGCACCTGAAGATACATAAGGATATGTACCGGAATCCAGGTCGAGCATAGCACCCTGGGCACCTTCGAAAAGAATATTGTCATTGCGGAACTCGTACATTTTTGCAGCGATGTTTACGCGCATAGAAATCAATTTGTCTTTGAACTGTTCAAGGAATTTCTTGTCTGCATCGTCGAGGTCGTTCCATTTTTCTTCCCAGTCAAGGTCTGCAAGGCGGATACCGTCGCGTTCAGATTTCATAGAATAAGTAGTTCCGATTCCGCGTCCAGTTGTACCGATAGGGCGCTTGCGGGCTGCATCGCGGGCCTTGTCCATTTCGCGGTATCCAGGAAGTGTAAGGTGAGCGCGGTCAGAAATGAATACGCGGCCTTCCCAGTTAATTCCGTTATCCTTGAGCATCTGAAGTTCTTTGAAGAGAGCCTCAGGGTCAATTACCATTCCGCTACCAAGGAAAACTGACTTCTCAGGGTAGAGGATTCCAGACGGAACCTGATGGAGAGCATATTTCTTTCCATCTACTACAATTGTGTGACCTGCATTAGCGCCGCCCGCAAAACGAACAACGTATTTTGCATCCTGTGCAAGGTAGTCTACGATTTTTCCCTTGCCTTCATCGCCCCACTGGGCACCCATAACTACTACGTTCATGGATTTTCTCCTTCCTTGATTTATCGCCAGGATGGCGATATAAGCAGTTTGCATGCAAACTGCGGGTAACAAAATTACATGGAGGTAATTTTGTTACCATTTCCGCTGAATCATCGCGAAAATAAAGATAAAGAATGCAGCAACCTTTGGCCGCTGGAAAAAGCTCCGACGAATCATCTCAGTGCTTTTACTGCATTAATATAGCACAAAAGAAACTTTGTGTCATTCACTATAATAAACTAGTTTTTTGGTCGAGGTTATATTATACTAATTTATAGAAAATATTAGCCTTTCCGGTTTTGCATTCGTATAAATATATGTATATGGAAACATCCGGTATAAAGAGGTGAAAATATGAACGATAAAAAACTTAAAAGATTATTTGATTATCAGAAATTCGAGGGCAATTCAGCAATGAATTTTGCCATCCAGAGTGCAAGAAGCTATATCAATTCTCTCGGGAGCGGAGCCGTTGAGCTTAGTGATTCTGACCTTGATATGGTGAATGCGGCTGGAGTTGTGAATCCTGCATCAGCTCCAAAGGATGACAAGCCTCCTTTTTCTGAATAACAGGAACTCAAGTGACAGAGCAGGATAAAGATCAAATCTATAAAGAATATAATAAGAAGGTTCTCTATTATTTCCTTGGCAAAAACCTGAATAAGGATGATGCCGAGGATTTAACTGCTAATGTATTTGTAAAATTTTATGATAAGGCTGATTTTTTCGACCCGACAAAAGCTTCTCCGTCTACTCTAATTTACAGTATTGCTCATAATACTCTGATTGATTTCTGGCGTGTACGTAAGCAGCATTCAGAGCTGGATGAAGAAATTGCCTATAAAGACGAAACTTTAGATGATATTCTCAGTGAAGAAACTCTCACTGAGCTTGCTCAGGCTCTTATGCGGCTTGATGACCGTTCCAGGGCTCTTGTTGTTTTAGTTTATTATGATAATAAGACTCTGAAAGATTCTGCGGCAATTCTTAGAATAAGTTATGCCAACGCTAAAATAATAATGAAAAAAGCACTATCTGAATTGAAGGATTTCTTAAAATAGTCTCTTCCAATAACTTCAATTTTGTAGTATAATTCCCGATTAATATTTTTATTCAGATTTTATAAGGAGATAAACATAAAAATGACAAAATGGTGTCATTTTTATGTTTTGCAAGTTTGCGTTGCAAACTTGTTATATACTGTACATTCTCACTTCGTTGCGAATGTACAAAAAAAATCAATTCGGAAATTGATATTTCCTCATTAATTTTTTTAAGGAGAACCAAATGGCTTACATTTTTGAAGAACCATCGCACACTTTTGATGAGTACCTTTTAATTCCGGGCTACACCGGTCCTGACTGCATTCCTGCTAATGTTTCGCTGCAGACACCTGTTGTCCGC
>CAMNGG010000113.1 GCA_946537975.1 uncultured Treponema sp.
TAGCCATGTCATCCCGAATTTATTTCGGGATCTATTAGGAGATGCTGAAACAAGTTCAGCATGACAATACATGACACTACAACAGATAAAATATATTCTTGGCGTTGCGGAGGCCGGCTCTTTAAACAAGGCCTCTGAAAAACTATTTATTTCTCAGCCCTCCCTCTCCTCTTCTGTGCACGATGCAGAATGGGAGTTGGGCTTTGAAGTTTTTCACAGAACTTCTCGAGGCGTAAAAACTACTGAACGGGGTGCTGATTTTATCCGCGATGCCAGAGAATTATACAAGCAGTACGAAAATCTTATAAACAAATATTCAGCTGATGGGAAAAAGGCTTTTGCTGTATCAACACTTTACTATGCCTTTGCCCGCACGGCCTTTGTAGAAATTGTAAAAGAGTTTTCACGAGATTCTTATGATTTTGCTTTCCGTGAAAAAAAAGCCTCTGGTGTAATTGCAGACGTTGCTCTTGGAAAAAGCGAGCTTGGTATTTTGTATTTAAGTGATGCAAATCGGGAGGCCATTCAGAAAACGTTGAGAACAAACAATCTTGATTTTCATCATCTTACAGAATGCAATGCCTTTGTTTATCTTCACAAAAATCATCCTCTTGCAAAAAAAGAAAGTCTTTCGCTGGAAGATCTTTCCGAATATCATTTTGTTACCTTTGATACTGATGATGTGAAATCTTTTTTTTCGGATGAAGTAATTTCCCGCTTTGGGCTGGACAAGGCAATCACCGTGGCCGATCGGGCAACGGAACTCAATCTTTTACAAACCTTAAACGGCTACACCTTTTTATCTGGAGTTTTTGGAGAGGATGGAAATGAAGACGATGATAATTTTGTTTTAATTCCCTTACAAAATCACGATGAAAAAATCAGCCACAGCTTTGAGCTTGGCTACATCACAAAAAAAGTTACTCGCATGGATAACATCAGTCTCACATATATAGATGCTGTGCGACGGATTTTACACATTGCGGGCTTCAGCTGTTAATCACCAGCAAAAACTTTTAATTTATCAATTCTCGAATTCTATATTTTACTCCAAGCTGCTCGCACAATTTGCGACAATTCTCTTCATCTTCATGAGTAATGGTAGTTGAGACAGTTGTCATAGTGACATTTGGAACATACTTTCTTACTTCGCGGGTAAACTCAATTAAAGCAGAATATGCTTCTTCCTTATAAATCGGACGCACATTCGATTCATAAATCTTAGCATCGCTGGAATTTAAGCTGATAGAAACTGCATCTATTATACCTTCAAAAAGAGGCGTAATATTTTTTTTGTTAATCAGATTTCCAAGCCCGTTTGTATTAATTCTGATTGGCTTATCAGTTTTAGACTTTAAGAATTTTGCGGTCTCTAAAAGCAGATCCAAAGCTTCTGTCGGCTCTCCAAAACCACAGAAAACAAATTCGCTGTATTTATTCAAATCTTCGGCAAGTAAGGCAGCTTTTACCTCTTCAAAATTTGGCTCATGCTCAAGCCATAGTGAATTCTGCACATAAAATTTTTCATCCTTCTGTCTTATACAAAAAGTACAGGCACAGGGACAACGGTTTGTAAGATTTAAATAAAGGCCTGTATGAACCGGATAAACTATTTTCATCATTTTTATAATCCTTTTACTCTTTTATTTTATCTATACACCCCTAACCATTTCAATGTCAATTATTTTACCTATAGTTATTTCTTATAGCTCCTATAAAAATAATATATTAGAAAAGATTCTAAAAACAATATATACCTACTGTGTTACTAGGTTTTACCTATAAGGAGGATATTTTGAAAAAGAATCTTTTAAAAGTTATTGCACTTTCAATTATTGCAGTAAGTCTTACAACCAATGCTTTTGCAGCATCAAAAAAGCAGTCTAAACAGAAAGCAAAAACAATTATCGTAGGAACAGGAAAAGCTTACGCGCCCTTCTGTTATCTTGATGACAATGGAGAACTTGCCGGTTACGAGCTGGAAGTTTTAAAAGCTGTAGATGAACTTCTTCCTCAGTATCAGTTCAAATATGAGACCTTTGACTTTGCTAATATTTTGATTTCACTTCAGGCTAAAAAGATTGATATTGGCGCTCATCAGTTTGGAAAAACTCCACAGCGAGAAGAATCATATCTCTTTGGAACTTTGCCATATCGTGCAGCAGCAAATAAAATTGTAGTTCTTAAATCTAGAAATGACATTAACAAGCTTGAAGATTTACATGGAAAAACTGTAAATACAAACACAGGTAATCTGGTTACAGAGTTTTTTGAACGATATAACAAGACACTTCCTGACAATCAGAAAATCAAAATTATTACAACTCCAAGCACAGTACCTACTGAAGAAAAAATTGCAAAAGTAAAGAACGGAACTTATGATGCAATCTTCACTCATAACCCTGCTGAAATTGAAAAATGGAATGCAGAATATGGAAATCTCTTAAAAGCAGCCGGAGACCTCTCAAAAGAAACAACTGTTTACACTTATCATGTATTCAGAAAAGGAGATACTGAGCTTCGAGATGCAGTAGATGGCGCTCTTAAAGAGCTTCTTAAAAACGGAACTTTATCGAAAATCTCAATTGAAACATTGGGTTACGATGCAACAATAAACCTTCAATAGTTTTTTTACAGGTGCGAAAATGACGAACTTTTTTTCATGGCAGCGTTTCTTTTCAAATATTCCAAAACTTTTCTCAACGTTGCCAATAACTTTTGAAGTTGTATTTTTGACATATATTATTGGCTGTTTTTTTGCAATTCTTCTTGCTTATATAAGAATCAAAAATGTACCAATAGCAAAACAAGTGATTGCTGTTTTTGTTTCTTTTGAGCGTGATACCCCACTTCTTGTACAAATGCTTGTTTCTTATTATGGAATCCCACTCATTATTGAAGCTCTCTTTGATGTAGATACAAGAGAATGGCCAAGAATTACTTTTGTCTTTATTGCTTTTTCTGCAAATGTGGCAGCTTTTTATCTGAAGTATTTAGAAGCTCAATTCTTTCTATTCCAAAGGGACAAACTGAAGCTGCTTATTCTTGCGGAATGACTGCAGGAAAAGCCTTTACAAAAATTGTTTTACCTCAGGCTTTTCGAATTGCACTTCCAAACATGTGGACCTTCTTAATCAGTCTTTTAAAAAGTACTTCGCTCATTTATATGATTGGTGTTGTTGATATTATCGGAAGAGCCCAGGCCATTGGTTCTGCAACAAGTCACAGTCTGGAAAGTTATATAATTATTGCACTGGTCTTTACTGTTTTCAGTTTGCTTTTGCAATTACCTTATGGTTTTGTAGAAAAAAAACTTTCATTTAAAAATTCTATAAAGGAAGCAGACAAATGATTTTTAATTTCTCTTTCTTTAAAACAAGTCTGTTCGCGGCGATTCCCTATATTCCTGTAACTCTTGCGATTGCTGCCATTCCTCTGATTTTAGGATTAATAATTGGCTCTATAATTGCCATTATAAGAATTTATAAGGTTCCAGTGCTTTCTCAAATTCTGCATTTTTTTATTACTTTTTACAGCGGAATTCCGAGTATGGTTTCGCTTTTACTTTTTAATCTTATTTATATAACTCAATTTACTCCTGTTAAATATGGAGGACTTATTGTTGTTCTTCTGGTTTTTACACTTGAAAGAATTGTTTATCTTTCAGAAACAATCCGTTCTGCTTTTCTTGCAATTCCAAAGGGACAATATGAAGCTGCTTATTCGGCAGGCTTTACAGAATTTCAAACTTTACGGAAAATCATTATTCCACAGATTATTCCGGTTGCTATTCCTCCCCTCACCAGCCATATAGTTGGCGCTGTAAAAAATACTTCAATTGTTATGGTTGTTGGAGTATATGATGTTTTAAACAGCGCATTAAAACCTTGTATGGATACCTACAGCTTTATTGAAGGCTATATTGCTGCAGCTCTTATTTTCTGGGTAATAAATGCTCTTATCGAATTTGCTTTTTCTAAAATAGAATTGAAGCTTAAAAAATCTAAAAACGTAAATAACAGAGGGAAAAAGTATGTATAAGAAAAATGAAGATAGAAAAATCTTTTTTTATATAAATCTGGTAATTTCAGGAAAAGGTGGCCACAGTTCAGTTCCTTATCTTACAAAAAATCCTATTCCTGCTGCTTTCAGATTGATTCAAATTATTAATGGAAAATTGCTGTATGAGTTTAACAGCTTCCAAAATATTGCACTATATCCACTCGCCTTTAATTCTGGCAGTCAGCAAAACATAATTCCAGATGAAGCTTCATTAAGATTCAGAGGAGAATGTACAAATCAGGAAGATAAAAAACAGCTGCTTGATATTTTTGAAAACTCTGTAAAATCTATCGAATGCCTTTATTCTCTTAAAACTCGGATTGATTATGAAAAGTAAAAATAATAAATATACAAATGATTTTATAAAAAAAATAATTGAAGATAATAATGATTTTTTTATTCAGACTCGCCATCACCTTCATCAATATCCTGAGCTCTCTGGAAAGGAAGTTGAAACCAGTAAATACATAAAAGACTTTCTTGATTCATGGAATATTGATTATGAAAATGCAGGTGATAATTCCATTGTCGCTACGATTAAGGGAAAGAAAGAAAAGTTAGAAAATCAAAAGACTATAGCCCTTCGTGGTGATATTGACGCACTTCCAATTATGGAAGAAACAGGTCTTGAATGGGCTTCAAAAAATCCTGGAGTAATGCATGCATGTGGTCATGATGTGCACGGAACTTTTATGCTTGGAGCTGCAAAGATACTTAACGAATTGAAAGATGAGTTTTCCGGCCAGGTAAAAATCATTTTCCAGGAAAGTGAAGAAAATGGTGCAGGAGCAAAAAAAGTTTTAGATTCAAATCTTCTAAACGATGTAGATACAATTATTGCCTTACATGACAGTCAGGAGCTGGATCTTGGAACTTTTGCTTTGGGCTATGAAACTATGAGTGCCTTTGGAGCTGGAGCTCATTTTGTAATTGAAACTTCTGGCAAAAAAAATGCAATTACAGTTGCTGGCGAGCTTGTTTCGCTTATTACCACACTGGCTGAAGAAAACTTTTCAAAATCTGAACAAAATGTAATGGTTCCGACACTTATTCAAACAGAAGAAATAAAAGACAATATACCTTCCAAGATTTCTGTTTATTATAATTCCCGGACTTTAAATTTCTCAAATGAAGAAATAATGCAGAAAGTATTACTACTGGCAGCTGAGAAAACAGAAGATCTTTTTGATTGCAAAATTGAAGCAATTTTAAGAAGCCCCGGAAAAGTTGTAAATAACAATAAATATTTTACTGACCTTGCGGTAGACGTTATCAAAAAACACTTTGGTGAAGAGTCTGTACAGTTTACAAGACCTGTCATGAGTGGAGAAGACTTTGCTCATTATCAGGAAAAAATTCAAGGAACCTATATTCACATTGGAGGAGCTGTAAATAATGATTATCACATTCTACACACAAGTAAAACCTGTGTTGACGATAAAATTCTTTCAATTGGAATTGAATTCTTAATCAGATATGTATTTGAATTTTTTAATAAAAGTGACATTAAGGGGAAATAATATGATAAAGATAGAACACGTAAAAAAATCCTTTGGCCACCTTGAGGTTCTTCATGATGTATCCCTTACAGTTGAAGATGGAAATGTTGTTGTAATTCTGGGACCAAGTGGCAGCGGAAAAACTACTCTGCTTAGATCTATAAATTTTCTTGAAAGAGCTGACAAAGGCAAACTAACCATCGGTAGTAAAACCGTAGATTTACATTCTGCAAAGAAAAAAGATGTTCTGGAGATACGAAGAAAAACTGCAATGGTCTTTCAAAATTATAATCTCTTTGCAAATAAAACAGCTCTGGAAAATATCGTAGAAGCCCTGGTAACTGGGCACGGAGTTCCAAGAGCAGACGCCATTGAAAGGGCAAAACTTGAACTTAAAAAAGTTGGACTAGAAGATAAAGCTGATTATTATCCAAGCCAGCTTTCAGGAGGTCAGCAGCAGCGAGTTGGAATTGCCCGTGCCGTTGCTCTTGATGCAGATGTAATTTTATTTGATGAACCTACCTCTGCCCTTGACCCGGAACTTGTTGGAGAAACTCTTTCTCTTATTAAACAGGTTGCAAAAGAAGGTCACACAATGATTGTAGTTACCCACGAAATGTCCTTTGCAGAAGATGTTGCAGATAAGGTTGTATTTATGGATGGTGGCTATGTTGTAGAAGAAGGAAGCCCTGGAGAAATCTTTTATCATCCAAAAGAAGAAAGAACTAAAAGATTCCTTTCCCGAATTCTGCCATCTTCTAATTACGTTATCTAAAAAAATTGAACAGCTTGCACAAAAGTATGATGGTAGAGCAACCCTTTTTATGGGCAGCTCTTATGAAAAGAAACTTGCACAGAAACTTGGAAGCCACTTTGCAATTACTTCAAATCCTTGTCTTGATAAAGAAATACTCAACCGTTCTCATATAGGTACGCACGGCTGCATTTCTTTAATCGAAGATTTGTACAATCATTTTTAAAATGACAACCGATATGACACAGGGGAAAATAGTTCCCCTTTTACTAAAATTTTCCGCTCCCCTGCTGTTGGGAAATCTCTTCCAGCAGTTTTATAACACCTTCGACACTTTTATTGTTGGAAGGGTCATTGGAAGTCAGGCACTGGCCGCAATAGGCTCAACCTCACATTTTGTAAATACTGTAATTAATTTTTTCAACGGACTTGCAATCGGAGCGCAGGTTGTAATATCACAGTTTTTTGGAGCAAAAAATTTTCCAAGTCTGAAAAAAGCAATAAATACAACAATTTTCTCAAGTTTGATTTTCAGCCTTTTTGTAACCGTCATCCAGATTAATATCTCACCATTTATTCTAAGATTAATTTCTACACCTCCGGATGTATTAGTCCAGGCAAACCAATATCTGAAAATTTACTTTCTTGGAACAGTCGCCCTCACCCTCTACAACATGGGTTCTGGAATTTTAAGAGCACTTGGAGATTCAACACGAGCTCTTATTTTTCTGGTTATCTCCTCCGTTTCGAATATTGTTCTTGATATTCTTTTTGTAGTTTTGCTTGGCAAAGGAATTGCGGGAGCAGCTTATGCTACTGTACTCAGCGAACTCTTAAGTGCCATTCTGGTTATAATTTCACTTCAGAGACTGGAAGTCAAAATGCGGCTTGAACTCAAGCATCCTCAAATTGATTTTTTGATTTTGA
>CAMNGG010000114.1 GCA_946537975.1 uncultured Treponema sp.
CGGAAAATATTTTGTGAGCCCAACTGATCAGACAGTAAGAAGACCTTCCGGCTCTTATTTTGAATTTCAGCAGGGCGGCGGTTGTGCAGGTTTTTCATCAGCCTTTGTGCTTCGTCATCGTGGAGTTCAGATTGGCGGAGAAGAGGCTTTTAAGGACGTGCCTTTTCAGATGAAGGGCGGACTTGCATTTCCAAAAGGAATAACAGGCTTTTTTTTAAAGCGTGGAATCAAAATGACCGCCTGTACAGGAAACCTTGCCGCCCTGAAAAATGAACTCGAAAAAGGTCGGCCTGTAATTGTTGTAATCCGTTCTTTTGTCAGAAAAAGTTATCTGCATTTTGCGACCGTTACAGGCTACGATGAAGAAAAGATTTATCTTGCCGATTCAATTCAGAGCTGGGTAAATGTTGATAAAGATGGAAATGCTATTGAACCCGCCCTCGATACTGCACCTACAAGCGGGGAATCAGTTTATTATAATAGAACAGTTCCTGTGGATGAGTTCAAAAAACTCTGGAACACTTCTATGCTGAAAATGCCTTTGTACAGGAATATGTTTTTTGTAATGAAATAGTTTTTGGGCGCATCCTTGCAGACAACTTCCTTGCCTGCAAGGTCGGGCCTTCCGCGGCTCGGTAACCCTCGGCGTCCTCAGTCACTTCGTTCCTTGCGGTCGCTGGCTTCGCCACCGCTACACGCCCTTGCGCGTATACACTGTTCGTGTGAACTTAATTTCATCTCCTTCTTTTTCACCACTTGTCATAATAAAGTCATCAGCATCAAAAGCCGGAAAGAAAGTATCTCCGTCTTTTACACTTAAATCAATTTCAGTAATATACATTACTTTCACAAAGGGCAGGGCTTCCTTGTAAACCTCGTAACCACCCGCAATATAAATGTTCTGGCCTGGATTGGCAAAATCTTTTGAAGCTAAGTCCAGGGCTTCTCTTACACTGGTGGCTGTCGTCAGGTCCGGGCCTTCAAAATATTTTGTGGTTGAAATTACAATTGTTTTTCTGTTTGGCAGGGGGTGGCCAATTTCTTCATAGCTTTTACGTCCCATAATGACAACATTACCGGTGGTGAGTTCCTTAAACTGTTTTTGCTCACCTGGAATCTGCCAGGGAATGCGGCCGTTTTTTCCAATCACATTATTTTTTGAACGGGCAACTATTAACGCTATCATATTAACATCCAAATAATTCTGCGGCCTTTTTCATGCGTTCTGCAATCTTTACTTCAAAAGGACAACGGCTTTCACAAGACTGGCAGGCTATACATTCTGCGGCTTTGTGAGGAATGAGCTCGTAGTGTGACTGAATGCTTTGTGGTACCGTCGGCTGCTGCTTTGCAAGGTCGTAAAATTTATTTACCATGGCAATATCAATATTTGACGGACATGGCTTACAGTGACCGCAGTAAGTACACTGACCCTTGTAGGAATGATAAGGGGCATTTGCAATTACAGAGGCATAGTCTTTTTCGTCAGCACTGGCATTTTCGTAGGCTACGGCCTGGTCAATCTGGGCAGTTGTATCGTAGCCGCACAAAATGGAAGAAACTGCAGGTCTAGTCAAAGCATAATGAATGCACTGGGTTGGTGTAAAGGCAACTCCAAAAGGAGAGTTTTCTGCATCAAAAAGCTTGCCTCCCAAAAAGCCTTTCATTACGGTTATGCCCACATCATTTTCTTCTGCAAGCCGGTAGAGTTCTGCACGCTGGGGGTCAATGCCTTTCATGTTATCCTCGTACCAGCCGAACATCTGCATAAGATCATCGCTTGGTGGCTGCATGTCAAAGGCCGGATTTATGCTGAACAAAATCATTTCTACAAAGCCGGAAAGAACTGCGCGTTTCGCCATAACAGGATTATGGGTGCTGAGTCCTATGTGGCGGATTACCCCGTGGGCGTGAAGGTCTTTAACGTAGTCCAGAAAGGGGCCGTTCATGCTCTTGTTCCAGTCCTCTTCCGAATCAATATAGTGAATCATCCCAAGGTCAATGTAGTCGGTTTTAAGGCGGGTAAGCAAATCTTCAAAAGCAGGCTTTACAAATTTCATATCGCGGGTGCGTACATACTGCCCGTTCTGCCAGGTAGAGCCAAGGTGCCCCTGAACATACCATTTGTCGCGGGAGTCTTTTATAGCTTCTCCAATTATATCGCGCGATTTTGGATCAGGCATCCAGCAGTCGATTATGTTTATTCCCTGCTCCTGTGCATATTTTATGAGGCCAACAGATTCGTCAAATTCGTGTCGTTCCAGCCATTCGCCGCCAAAACCAATTTCGCTTACCATGAGGTTTGTTTTTCCAAGTCGTCTTTTGTTCATAAGAGGGTCTCCAAAGTCTGTGATTTTAGTATATATCTCACCTGCTTTTTATGCTAGAATCAAAAAAGGATTTTATATGGAAAATAAAAAAGAAATCAAAGATATCCGCATTGGTTACCCGGACTGCTGTTTTATGGCAGACGATAACTGGTTCCGCTACAGGACAGGCGCCATCATAATTGAAGACGGCTGCTTTCTTGTTGTAAAAAGTGAAACTTCAAAATATTTTTACACGGTTGGCGGCGGTGTTCACATGAATGAAAAATCGGAAGAATGCATTGTCCGCGAAGTCAAAGAAGAAACCGGAGTTGATTACGAGGTTGACCGTCTTGCTGTAATCTGCGAAAACTTTTTTAAGGAAAAAAATCTGGGCTATGAGCCTCTTCACTGCCATGTAATTGAGTTTTATTACCTTATGAAAAGTCGGGGCAAAAAAGATGCAAAGTGCACAAGCACAGGCTGGGATAATGCCAGAGAATCCATTCACTGGATTCCCCTGGACCAGCTACCAGAGTCAGACATCCGCCCGGAATTTTTGCGCACCCGCATGAATGAGATTTTAGAAAACAAGGGTGTGCTTCACATTGTTAATGATGAAAGATAATTAAATGGGCTTTTTTGTCAGATACATAACATAAGTGTCATTAAAAATTATTTTGTTATCATGGACTAACACTGCATTTCGGAGGCCTTCAAAAAACTTAGTCTTGTATGGCTCGGCAATTACCATGTGGTCGCAGTGGGTACTGCTGAAGGCAACGTATTCGTCGGCAGTCATTTCGCGTTTGCCGTAAAAGTCTCGTTCTTCAAAATCTACATAGCCGTAGTTTGTGGCGTTCTGGTAATGGAAGGAGCGGTGAGGGTAGGGAGTTTCCGGCTTAAAGTAGTTGTCATAGATTTTCTGAATATCATCATGAAGGGCCGGATTGGTGCTTTGATATTCAGATTTTGTAAGAAGCATTGCAAGGGTGCCGCCGGGAGCAAGCAGCTCGTAAGTTTTTGAAAAGGCGATGTCTTCGGGAATCCACTGGATTGTTGCGGCGGAATAGATGAGGTCGAACTTGCGGGTGCCGTTGTTGCTGCCAGTGTTGTTATCACTGCCTAACATGTCGCTGAAATCATGCGTGATAAAATCATCGTTTACAATATTAAAGTTTGGGCGGTCGCCGAATTTTTCCTTCATCTTTGCATAAAGATGTTCGCCAAGCTCAATTGCATTGTAGTCGCAGCCTGTGTTTAAAATCGGCTCGGTTGCCTGACCGGTTCCTGGTCCTATTTCCAGCACTTTTTTACCTGGTCCGATTTTCGCATAAGCAATCAGACTGTCAAAAAGCTCCTGACTGTAGCGGGGACGAAACTTATCAAACTGTTCGGGGATTGTGTCAAAGATTTTTCTGAATTCCATTTTTTAAATTCTCCTTTTTTCATTTATAAATCCAGTAGCCGTTAAAGGCGACACCATCTTTTGCAACAAGCAGTTTATCTGTTTTTTCAAAACCAAAGGTTTGTGCGGCAACGGCTCTTTCAACTGCATAAAGAGGAATCTTTGTAGCAATCTGTTTGCAATCAAACATTTCAAAGGCGTGTGGAATTATCAGAGACATGATTTCTTTCAGCACTTCGGCTTTTTCAGAAGAGCTGCCGACATCAAGACGGAGAATTCCAGACTCATTAAAAGCATCTTCCGAAAGCCGTTTGAACATTTCGATTGTACCGATTACCTTGCCTGTCGACTTTTCAATAATC
>CAMNGG010000115.1 GCA_946537975.1 uncultured Treponema sp.
GTTTAACATAGTAAACTCCTAAAAATGAATTTAGGCACAGTTATCCCATCATCAATTTTTGAGAATAATTAAAATGTTTGAAAGGCTTTTTAATAAAAGTTAAAAAATAGAAAAACTAAGAAAACCCTGATTGCTATATGCAACTTGCATCACATCATGACAAGCAAAATAATTTTAGAAATTTTATTTTCGCACTTTTCTGTGCCTATATTTTTTTAACATGGGTAGCAAAAAAAGTCAAGCATAAAAATTGATTATATTTTTTTGCTTTTGTGCGAGATTTCTTCAAGCCTATAAACAAAGCAATATCCTGTGAGCGGGCTTCGGAATGGTTAGAAAGATATTCAAGAATTTTGTCTTTGTAGTTTATCGCCGTTTTTCTTATACGAAGGACGGTAAAAGTTCACACGAAGCATATCGCCAATTTCAAGGAACTCAGGCCTTTCAACTCCGTATTCATCGCACTCTGCAAAAATGCGTTTAAAGCCAGCCCCCAGCCTTCAACGACTCCAAGCTTTTCACAAACCCCGGCAATAACTTTGTTACGAATGAACCTGTTATCCATTTTTCTGGATTTCGATGGAAGAGCAGAACGGCTGCCCGCTTAAGCATAGTTCCATCAAGAAGATTCAGTTTTTCAAGTAAATCCTGATTCAAAAGCTTCAAGTCATCTTTACTCATTCTGCCGCTTCAAATTGCTTCACGGTGGAAAATATCAAAGCTTTCTTTATCAAGGTCTTCAACGCTCACATTTTCAAGCGGAACAGAATCCCAGTTTTTACCTGTCTTACGCAAAAGAAAATTAGTCAGTGCTGAACCTTGCAAAAGCTGTTTTGTACTGCCAGTTCTGTAATGATACTCGCCCTTATAATTCACAGGATAAGGATTTTCTTCAACAGTAATTTTTATAACATCAAGCCCATTCTCAGTAATCAAATCCACATCAACAATCAATCCAAGCGCATCACGGACTTTATTGGGAATATCTTCCATAAGTTTCTTTGAATCAGCTACACCACAAACAGAACCGTCATCACGTTTACCAATATAAAGCACGCCGCCCTGAGCATTTGCAAACCCGCAAATCCATTTGAGATATTCATCACGCCAAGATTCTTTGTATTCGATTAACTGGGATTCGGACATTAATTTCTCCTTAAAACATTGTTTCATTACAAAAAAACATATCAAAGAATTGATTCTCTTAATAAATAAGCATGTACAGATGCTAATTCAATCATCCAGTTTAAAATCTCAATTACAATGTTCTTTAATCGTGAATCCATTTTTATTAATTGTTTATTTTCATAAATAAATTTTCGCATATATTTTTCTAGATAAAACAATGTATCACTTTCAAGATTTCCAAGAATATCAATTTTCTCAGCTGAAATTATATTATAAAGCCAATAAATACCTTCATTAAAAAAACATGAACCTATATTATTTAAAATACGACTTATAGAATATAATGTTGCAGGAATATTGTTTAATTCTCTAGAACATTTTTCATAGAAATCTTTATTTTCAAAAGAAAGCCCATTCCATTCTTTTTGATCTTCTCCCCACCACTTCCATGCTAATAAATAATTAATTATAATTTCTTCAAGATAATGATTTTTCCCATAGTTTGAGATAGATTTTATTTTAGGATAAATATCATTCCAAACAATCCAAAATTCATGCTTTTTGTTTATTTCCCATTGGACATTTATTAGAGTTCGTATGAATTCAGAGGTCTCTTCTGTTAGAGACAGGTTATTTATCATTGGTCTTAAAAAATCCGAAATTTCAGCAACTTTCCTGTTCAAAATAAAATGGCTATAAGTCCTAAAGATGTTTAGTCTCAATCTATAATAATTTCTATGCTGATCTCTTTGAAGATTTTCTTGCTGAAATATTTGAGAGCAAATCTTATTGATAATTTTTTTATGAAGATTTAACAACATTATATCTTCTGTTTTTGCTGGAATTAGTTTTAATAAAATCTCATAATCCTCAAAATCAAGATTATTAAAATCTAATTGCATGACATCATTTTCATTATCAACAGACATATTATTTAATGTTTCTGATACAAGTTCCTGAATTTTATTTTCATTTATCATGGGATAATATCCACAAACATCTCTTAATGATGAAATCAAATTGTAAATCTTTATTCTTATTTGAGCATAAGTGTATAGAATCAATTTTGTTATACTATAATCTATATCCCATAATTTTGCAGATAAAATTGCTTCAATTGCATAATCACAAATTCGTTTATATTCACCAATTGAAGTTGTGTTTAACAGCAATAATACAATTTTTTTTGCATATTCAAGTTTATCATCAGGGTAATTTATAATTAGATATGGAATTGCATGCGTAGCAGCCTCAACTCCATCATGTATCTGATATGAGTAATTTTTGGAAAACACTTGATTAACAGAGTTCAAAATAATTTTTTTGCAATATTCTCTATCAGCTTCTGATAATATAGAAAAATATTCAATAATAAGCTTAGAACAAACATAGGCTGGTGTTGCATAATCCATGAAAGCATAATTCCTAAAACCTTTATTAATCTCATCAATCAAAACTTTTACTTCTTTTAGAGCATCCAATGGATTATCATTGTAAAGAGTTTTATATTCTGATTTTTTTCGGTCTGAATCTAAAAAATCTGCCCATTGAGATAAAGGGAAATATTTTGTTATTTCAGATGCATTATTATTTGCAATATCGCTTATTTTTTTTAATTTTTCATCCATTTGTTTTGGAATAAATTCAACAATAACTCCTCCATCTTTTTGGGAAACAATCTTTGCATTTAAGTTACGTCTATCAAATCGTGTTACTAGGATTTTATAGTTATCAATATCAGGGGAAGATATATTAATTAAATTCTCTTTATGAAAATCTATTATTTCATAAAGTTGCTGTAAGAACTTTTTATTTTGTTCTTCTGAAAATCCTTTCACACCATATAACTGATATTGTAAAAAGATATTTTCAAGAGAAACATTTCTAAATTTTTCTTCACAAGTTGCAAGACGTTCTTTTGCATAATATTCCTCAATACCTCCTCTAACTCCTATCAGTCCCAGTCCATACAAATATTTTGTTTCATGTTCGTGAAAACATCTTGTTGTATCAATAGGAAAAAATTGAATAGTTTTAAAAAGACATAATGCAATTTCGTGAAAATCATTTGGTTTCGCCAGAACAATACTGCAAACTATAGCTGTTATTGATGTTGATTTTGATTTTATCAGTATGGCATATAGAATATTTTTCATAACATCAACTTCAGTATTTTTTGTAAATTCGAATAAGACTTTTTCAAGAGCCATATGAATTGATTGTAGTACATCTGGTACAACAGGACTACCAGTTCCTCTAAACATACTCCAAATAGCCCAACTAAGGTATTGTTTTATTGGCTTTTCGTTTACATACAGAATAACTTCTTCTACATCATCGCCATAATCTGATGTTTTATATTTTTCAATACATTTGTTTGTAAAACTTATAATAAAATCCAATGTTTCAATAAAAGAAACATGTAATAACCAATATATTGGAGTAATATACGGACTTGCAGTATGATAATCATAAGAGCAATCATCATTAATACCATATCGGGTTTCCATATTAATTGAATGTCCATAATACGTTTTCTTATCAGCTTTCTTTACACTCCAGAAGAAATCGCATATTTTTAATATTATATTTGGAATAGCTTTAATAATTTCCGTATAATATATGGAGTTAATAACTATTTCTTTTGCAAATTCATAATAAATTCCTTTGTTGTTATTATTAATTACTTTTTCAAAAATGTTTATAAGTTCTTCTTTTATTTCACAAGCAGAATTCGAAATAATATTAAATATTTCCTCCTTCTTATTGTGAAGATAAAAATCATCTTCATTTTCTGCTTTATTGAGCAAGAACAATGTTAATAAACCACACTCTTTTGTTACACACCCCTCTTTTATATTAGAAGTCCAATATTTCAAAATTGGCAAAACGGCTGTGAAATTATTTGCAAAGAAATCTTTCTGATGCTTATAAATTAAAGATATAATACATTTCCAGCCATTTCCTTTTGGTTTATAAATTTCATAATCAAATAAATCTGCAATTTCTGTACAAGCAATTCTTAAAAGAAAAATAGCCCTTTTTAGCAAATTAAAATTATTAGTAATTAAATCTTCCTCAAAGCATGAAAAAAAAGTATCAGCATAATTCGATAACATCACAGCTATCAATAATTCATCTTTCCAGAATTGCTCGGTATTTGAATTTTGAAATATTTCATGTATAAAAGCGATTACAGAACTAGATGAATCTAGTAATCCATTTTGCAGCCAAAGTCTAAAAGCTCTTCGAACAGGTAATGAAGTTCCAATTTGTTTAAAGAAATCCGAAACTTCTGTACGATTTGCATAAGCTATAGATATAATTTTGTTTAATCCCCATTCTTCGTAAATATCATGAGTTATAAATACTCCATTATGATTCCTATCATATTCTATTATTTCATCTTGCTTTAATGTTGCAATTATATTTGAAGGAAAACTTGTAGACTCGATATAAAATTTACTAGTCTCACACCTTAGTCTTGTTATTTCCAAAAAAATATTTTGTCTTTGAATATGAATATCGTCTTTTGTTATAGATGCATTTTGAATCTTATTTTGCCAAAGTATTTCATAAAAACTATTTAAGTCTGATACAGAATTCATTGATTTGTAATACTTTATATAGTACTTTAAATAAAAAAGATTTCTAATTAATTCAATTAAATTATCATTCTCAGGTAAATTAATTGATTTTTCATTTAAAGTATTTTTTAATTCTTCAATAGATAAATTTTCTATATCTTTTATTTCATATGATAAATTAAAATTTTCTTTTAATTGAAATTCTAAATCAGAAATATATGAATGACGAACAGTAAATAAGAATGTCCATCCTTCTTTCCGCAAAAAATTAAGAAGATTTTTTAATACATCTGTATTTTGTAGTTCAGCAAGTTTTTCGGCAGAATCTATTATAAAATATTTTTTTTCTTCATCTTTAAAACAATTACTAAATTGTGTGCTTGTAAAATTTATTCCAAAATTAAAAATTCGATTTATGTTATCAACATTCAGTTCTGAAGCTTTAAATATACAAACAGGAGTTTTATTTAAATATGATGTATATAACTCTTTTAAAATCGCAGTTTTTCCACATCCGCCTTCTCCAGAAATAATAATATTCTTTTTGTCATTCAGTTTAGAATAAATTTCTTCAATAATCCCTTTTCTATCGATTTTTATATTAATTCCATTAAAATTTATATAATTTTCTATATCTTGTAGAATTAATTCATTATGTTTTTTAATCTCATCTATTAAATCAGCTTCAGTTTTAATTGTCTCAAAAAACAAATCATATATATAACGATTTTCAGGAAGTGATAATTGTAATTCTATTTCACTAGGAACTCGCCAAATTAATTTTAATCCATTATTAGATGCTACTGCTTCTATCTCTTTTTGATATTCAGGTTTCTTTTTTCTTTTCTTTGAACTTTCAGATAATTCTTTATTCACATACAAATAAAAATATTTTAATCTATCATTTTCTCGTTTCGCTTTATTTATAGAATCAATAATATCATCTTTATTAATGCTGTTATCATAATATTTTGATTGAAAGCCATATAATTCACCATCTTTTTCTAATGGTTCTGTTTCTATGCCAGTTTGATTTTTATAGCGAAACAAACCTATTCTGTTATCCAGCTCAGCACAAAAGAGCAAATAACACATATTTTCAAAAGCTTTAGACTCTTTATTATTATTCTTTGCTTTAAATAAGTTCCAATTTGTAGGATCCATATTTCACATCTCCCTTACTTTGCTCTCAATAAACTCAACTTCATCTGCAGAAAGTCCATATTTCTTGTACAACTGTTTATCTACTTCTGAAACCGACTTACTCCAGTCGATATCGCTGTTTGTGGTAAAATCTTGTAATGGTACATTGAGCCAAGTTTCACGAGGATTATCTTGTGTTACTTTTAGGGTACCAAGCATTGCACGGGCAAATTTTGTTTTTATATACTTCATGCAATTTTCGGCTTCATCTTGTGTATTAAATTTTCCAACACTTAAAAACGTTGTAGTAGAGCCGACTATCGGCTCGCCGACTATCGGGGTCGATAGTACTTCGCCTATCGCCCCCGTTCCATTTGCCTTAGGAATAAATACTTTATAAGAATCAAAATTGTCGGGTACTTTAACATAAGATTTTTTTATCCATTTTAGAATACGATTATTTTTCTCACGACCAAAAATTTTCGCATAGTCGAAATCATCACCCGGTTTTTCTTCAAAAAATAATTCAGGAAATGTATCAAAAACATTTGACCCAATATCATATTTATGTCCTTTACTCTGACGATTTTCAGCCCATGGATTTTCCTCATAAAGTTTATCAGTCAAACGATATAAATCACGACCATATACTAATTCCGAGAACGTTGCAAAATCTTTTGCTTTTACTTTTTCTAATATTGTTCGTAATTCATCATAAGCAACAAAAGTTCCAATCTTTTCAAAGGTCTTGTTCTTATCCCAATAAGTAACTGCAACACCGCCTTTTATATCTACAGTTGGAAAAACATCTGCACTGTTTGCCCAATATTGAACAACTTTGTAATGCTTATCATTAAGCATTTTCTCATTCCAGTCTTTCGGAGTTTTACCGGCATTGAACAAAAATCTTGCAGGATGTATGAAGCTTACCTTTTCACCAAGCTTGCAGGCAGCATCAATAAAAAGATGATATATCGGATCTGAACCGTTTGCGTCTCCTGTTGCCATAATCTGATATGGTGGATTACCTACTATTGCATCAAATTTCATATCTTCATTTCCATCCTTTTTCCAATAATTTGTTTTGCTTACTTTGCTTATAAAGTTTTCTGGTTTGTTTTTCAGCTGATTCACAAGGTCTTCAAAATAATGAGCATTTACTTTTGTTCCTGTGAATCCGGCCAAAGTTCTTTGCGCAATCTTTTTTGCCATAGGAGTTTTACAAATTAAGAAAATGTTTTCTGCAAGAACTTTTTTCCACAAATCAATTTCCATTTCTCGTGTAGGCTTTGGACCTAGCTCAAGTTTTGACCGAGTACGATATACGCTGTAAGCACAATATAAGGCATACAAACCGCTTTTAGAGTTTATTTCCAAAATATGTGTATTCTTTTTAAAAACTTCATCAGTAATTTCATTTTGTTTTATTAATTCTGGTTCAAGGATTTGCTCATTATAATCTTTATCATAGAAACACCAGCCTCCAAGACTTTGAGCAAGGTGCATATTTACAACGCGCCAAGGAGTAAGAACAGTTTCTTTGTCTGGATTTCGGAATGTAGCAAAAATTGAACTTATACGCTCAATTCTTTCTTCAATACTAAGTTTGTCTGCAGCGCGAGCCATTTCACGAATTTTTACACCAGACTCTCGAAATACATCTGGGTCATAATATTTTTTGAACTGCCCAAAGATTTCTTTAGTTACACCTTTTGGCATAAACTCTTCCCATGAAAGGTCATCAACTAAATCGCAAAAGTTATCAAGAGTAATTGCGTCTTCTGTTCCATCAAGATTTTTCTGTAAATCAGCTCCGTACATCAAAAGCGGCATTCTGATAGAAATTCCTCGTAAAATGGAAATTGCAGTATCGCGATTTTTCTTGATTTCTTTTTCTCGGTCTAAGGCTTCCTGCTGCTCTGGGGTAAGTTCTCTAACAGGTTTTTCTCTGATTTCAGGCATCTGTAATAATTCATACTGCTCATCAGTCAAACCTTGTGCGTTGATGTTTATATCACCTGTACTTCCTTGAGCTTTTGTTGAACCAATTATTTCTTTCAGTTTAGAAAACTCTTCAAGAGCAAGTTTATCCATATGAAGAAGCTCATCATTATAAAGATAACTGTCTTCGAAACCATTTTTAACAACCCGCTCAATATAAGCCTTTTTAAGCTGACCAAGCATTTTTTCGGTATTGTAGGCCTTCATCTGACTGCCTTCAAAACCAATGATTGGACAGAAGTTTAAGAACTCACCGAGAATCTCGCGGTCGCTCTGTGTAGTCTTTCCGGTCTTGCTTGAGATTTTTGCTGTTTCGGCAATTACTTTGAGCGTACGGTCTGGAGCAAAGTCGAATACAAAACATTCTTCTTTTTGTTTTCCTCCAATTACGGCAGGAGTTTGTACTCTAAAGATTGTCTGCATATAAGTGCTTGCGGCTGTATTGAAGCTACCTGAAAGCATAAAACAAGCAGTCCAAGGTTTTACGCTTACGCCGGTAGTGAGTCGTCCACAAGAAAGAGTAATTGAATAAGAATCCTCTGGATTTGGACCAATTGCTTTTTCTACTTTCTTTAAAGCTTCTTTTTCTTCCTCTTCTTCGTCTCCGTCACCTGCTACATTTGCAACACTAAAATGTTGAAATACCTGATGGTCATGCAATAATTTACTCAAAGCTTTTGCTTCTTTTACTCCAGGAACCATCCAAAGAGAATGACGAAAATTCTGTCTGTATTCTTCTGTTGAATATGGATAATTTGAATCCGTATCTTCTTTTGTTAATAAATCAAGAAACTGTTTTATATTTGCTTCGTGTATAAAGTCTCCTTCTTTATCAACTCTAAAGAATTCTCGAAAGTTGAATGCAATATCAGCATCTGCATATTCAGGATAGAGTTTTCCCAAGTTATATGTATAAATACTTAGTTTAGGCAATACAGAATATGGATTCGGGTCTCCCTGATGGATTTTATCCCATTCAGCTTTTGCCCGCTGTTCCATAACATAATCCCATGTATAAATTTCATCGTCTTTGAAATCATCCATAAGATTGAATGGAGTGCCAGAGAGATGAAGGACTCTCGTGTTTTCTTTGCGACATTTTGAAAGAACGGCTTTGCCAAGTTCTGTTTGAGTTCCTTCGTGAGCTTCATCAATGATGATTAAATCCCAATTAATATTGAAGATTTCTTCATTCTTAGCAAACTTACCGCCAACAAGCTCAGAACCTCGCATATCCTGAATTGAGGCAAAGTAAATGAAGTGGAAATCCTTCATTCCGTTATCGTCAGCCTTATGAATCATTTCATGGAAGTTTTCTTCTTCTGTTGGATCACCACCATTCTTTTTTGAAAAGTAGTAAAAATCATTTCGGTCATAAAAAATTTTTCCATAATCTTCAAACCAACCAGAATCAACTACAGGACGATGTGTCAGAATAAGAGTGCGATTATAATTCATGCGCTTAACAACTTCCAAAGTTGAAAGTGTTTTTCCAAATCTCATTTTAGCATTCCATAGCATCTGATGACTTCCACCAGATTTTTTGAATTGCTTTATTGTCTTTTCGATAGCTTCCGTCTGTTCTGGTCTGAAAATTACAGGACTTCTATCTGTAGTTATTTCACTTGCATTGAGAGATGTTCTTCCTTCTTTTGCAGCTGCAATTGCTTTCTTTACAGTTTCAAGATCCGTGTAAAACCATTCATTTGCTTTATGTTCTGTATCAAATATTTTTCTTTTTATACCAGAGCGTACAAGGATGTCATGAATATCATGATCTTGGAAAACTATAAGATTTTTTCCTTTCATATAAGCAGTTGCTTCGGTATATAGAAGTTCAAAAGTTACTCCGGCTGTTTGTGTCTGGTGGCGAATTCTATCTTTTGCAGCAGCATTTAATTCCTTACAGTTTGGCTCAAAAGCAAAATAAGCCATTCCTGCATTACAAGAGGCTTCGCCAATTTTAAGAATTCCTTCATGAGCTGTATCGTTAATGCGATAAACATAAATCAATTTTTGCTCAAATGCCTGATTAAAAATCTGTGCCATTATTTCCCGCCTCCTAATACCATATCCACAAAACGAATATTTCTATGAGTTTCCCAATCTTTAATAATGCAGTAAATACCATTGTGTTTTCGGTTGTCACCTTTTGTACAACCAACACAAGGTTTTGCAATTATTCTTCGTTCAAACAAATCTTCATCTATAATTTCTTTTGTACAGCAAGAATTTGGAATTACATATTTGAGGCCATCCATTTGCCATATATTCCATGCAATTACTTTTGCAATGCCTATCAAATCCTGAGTTTCGAGTTTTTCATTAAATTTTGCCTTATAGTGTTCAGCAATAGTAAATAAAACATTTTCCCTTGCAATAAGAACATTATCACCTTGCCAGTCAAAACCATAAACATTTTGAACTGCGGCATAAGCCCATTTGAGCCAATCTTCATGCGTTTCCGTGTTCTCATTTACGATTCTTAATTTTCTATCAAAAAAACCTATTCTGTTTGGAACTTCTATATATTGTCCGGTAACTGCATCATAACGGCTTGTGATATAAGGAGCCTCCCCGCAACTCATTTCAAGGCGCTTGGAAAGAATATAATCTTGCCAGCTTTTGTTTTCTTTTTCTGGAAAAACTATTTTATCTTTAAGGGCAGCCCACTCATTTTTCTTTTCTACATTAAAAACACCATTCCTTCCAAACCATTCCTCGTCAACCAGATTGTTCTGAATATTGCAAATCCAGCTTGGAGTAAAAACTTCTGCTTTTTGTCGTATTCTTTGCTGTTGCTCTGTCTTAGATTTTTCAATTCGTGGCTTTATTATTCCGCCGTGCCGGGAGGTTATAAGCTCAATTTTTATTTCTTTCTCCGAAGTGTAAAGCTCTCCATATTTAGAATAATTGTCCGTTGCCCAAATTATGTTCTTCCCGGTCGTCTTGTCCTGCAAAAGAATCTCCAGCAAGGAACGGTCAATTTTGAGAAGGTCGTTTTCTTTTATATCTATATTTTGTTCGGGTAGCATTTGCACTTATTTATCCACCAAATTAGTTAATTACAATAATCATTTCAACAATCTCCTGTCGCCAACATTTTCAAGAACCTGCATCTGATGGATGGCAATTTTGTTCAGTTTTTCCAGGTGCTCGCTTTGTGAAAGTCCGTCGTTAATGAATACTGCATTCAAGTTTTCCATATTGCTAAGGCAAATCAACTGATTGATTGTGGCGTAGTCGCGGATATTACCTTTTAAATCAGGATTAGCTTCTCTCCACTGTTTCGCAGTCATTCCGAACATGGCTACGTTAAGCATATCTGCTTCATCTGCATAGACAAATGACTTTTGCTGTGGTGTCAGTTCAGGCGGAATAAGGTTCTGCTTGATTGCATCTGTATGGATATGATAGTTGATTTTTGCAAGCTCCCGTTTTGCGCTCCAGCCAAGCTGTTTTTGTTCTTCTGCTTTTAACCGCTGATATTCCTTTACAAGCAGAAGCTGAAATCTTGGACTTATCCACATTCCAAAATGATAAGCAATATCCCTATGTGCGTAAGTTCCACCGTAGCGTCCTGCTTTTGATACAATTCCTATGGCATTCGTGCGTTCAATCCATGTCTTAACAGAAAGAACAAAGTTATTGCTTCCCGCAGCATTTTTAATTGCACCGAATTCGGTACAATTAAAATCAGGATTATAGAGCATTTCCCATTCACCAAGATATTCTATTGTATTTTTTAGACTCAGCCAACGAAAAATAATATGTTCCTGCAACTGACTGCGCGCCATATCTGTTAAAGAAATAAAATCATCTTCATTTTGACGAATAACCGTTATTTCTGTATTTTCTACAGTTATTTTTGCCATCTTCTGCACCTTCCAAACTATTCTATCGCACTACAGTGTCAACGAATGACACTTCATCCATTTTCTGCGGAAGATGTTTCATTCATCACACAAATATCCCCCACATCACAATCCAAGGCCTTGCAAATCTTTTGCAGACTTTCCATTGAAACAAATTCGCCTTTGTTCAGTTTTGCCAATACATTAGAGGAAATCCCGGCTACAGTTATCAGGTCAGTTTTCTTCATGTCCTTATCAATCAATAGCTTCCACAGCTTTTTATAATCTACATTCGCATTACCTTTTGCCATAGCTCTATTATAGCATATTTTTGGCTTTTGTGGTGAACAAATATCACGAAAGGCAAATATTTTTTGCAAAAATCAGCTTTTTCACCCCATTTTTTCTATTTTTTTGCTATAATACCGTATATGCAGGAAAGTTTATCTAATGCCGAATATGATGTGCCTCAGCAACAGGAATCCGATTTTGAAGGCTACGACTCAGATCCAAATTCAGAGGATTCCTTTGAAAAAGCCGAAACCCTTACATTACAGGCAATAAGCTCTGCTCCTGCCTTTACTGATTTTTTTGAAGATGCAAAATGCCTGACCCGCTTATATGATAATACAAGCGATGATGAGCGCAAAGGATTTTTCTACCTTTTTCGCGCCCACGATGCCGTTACAGGCCGGAACATTGCAGTAAAAACCACAAATCCCGCATTTTGCGAAGAACATCAGCAGCTAAACGACTATCTTAAATGGGAAAGCGCGGTCCTAAGCCGTCTTAAAGGAAAAAACAGAATCCAGCAGATTTGTACTCCTCTTAAGTCTATACAAGTTCCAGTCAGCTGCGACGGCGATATCGAAAGTGCCCGCTGCCTCATAGAATCAGGCGACCTCAACTCTGGGCGAAGACTACTGGACAAGTCATACAAGCAGGCCAGCAAAACACTTCAAGGCTACCATCAGAGCATTGAGCGCTTTTTGGAAGAGTGCTGAAAGGGTGATTTTATTTTGGTAACAGCATCAGCCGATTTGTTCTATTCCCTTTTCTAGGCATTTTTCCCAACTCTGTCGCTTATCCCGCACATCATCAAAATCTGCCCATAGAAAACAAGAGATATCGTGCTAGACTTGGCGTAGAGATATGAAAAAGCTGACAACAATTTTTGCAGTGCTCGTGCTGGCACTTACCGCCTTCACGGGCCAGGAATCAAAACAAAGAAATGGGACGCCACCAATGACCACAGAAGAAAAAGAGGTATACTCTGCCTACAAAGCAATCAACAATGCTATGATAAAAAAAGACCGGGCCAAAATGGAACTCTACTTTGATAAAGACCTGACCTTCACACACATGAGCGGAAAGAAACAGGCTCGGGAAGAGTTCATTGGTGAAATCATGGACGGAACTCTAAACTACTTCAAAGTGGACACAAAGGATTATTCAATCAGCATGGACGGCGACACAGCGCACATGAAAGTCACCCATACACTCACGGCAAAAGTTTATGGCATAAGCGGCAGCTGGACTATGAGCGGTGAAAACACTTACAAAAAGAGTGGCGGAATTTGGGTCAGGATAAAATAAAAAATTATTTTTCATTTTCAAATTTCTGCAAAAATCTCAAAACTTAATGCAAGCAACACATGTGACAAAGCAAGAAGATTGTATCAGCACAATCTTTTGCCCACTGACAAAAATCTTCAACTCCCTAATAGCTTCCTGTTCCCTAATAAATCTGAAGTTAACCACAGAATACACAAAAGGGTTTTCCGTACTGCCATAGCTGGAGACAAGAAAACCCATTGCAGAGCCTACTTTTCTACATAGTATAGCCGGGTTTTACAAACACGTTTTTGTTTGCAGGATCCGCCACCTTATCGTAAACCTTTTCCTTCCATTCATCCTGCGGCACATCCTCTATAGAAACAGAAAAATGCTCTATTTCGCGGCCAAGCTCACGGCTAGCAACTTCGGCAAGCTTTTCCGCAAGATTCTTCTTAATCTTTTCATCCCTTCCCGGGTACATCTGCACTGTAATATGAGGCATTACATTCTCCTTTATCTACTTTTCCTCAAAAGCTTCTTTTGATTCAGGCGAAACATGAAGAACAAAACCATTCTTTGCATCCCCATCAATCATCACTTCAAGTATATGGGTATCTTCCGTATCAAGCCCACCGCAAAAAAGAGACTCATGCTTTGAGTTTTTAAATTCAGAAGTATCATCTGCCACCGTAAAAAGAGCAAAGCTGTCCCTGTTGAATTCATCTTTCCTGTAGCGGTGCCCATAAGAATGAAGAAGATAAAATGCTTCTTTTTTAAAGACCCCACTTTTAAGTGATATTGTTTTGGGAACCCATTGCCCGTCAAAAGTCTTTAAGGTACCGGGGTTCATCATCTTTAGGTCCTGCACAATTTTTACGTCCGACAAATCAAATCTGGCTGTCTCTTCCCAAGATTCAGACCAATCAGAATTGTAGCGGCTTATTGTTAGAACAAGATAAGAAGCGTATTCTATTTTCCTTTCCTTACCAGAATTGATGATGAGCATTACCATATTTTTGCAAGAACAAGAGGTTCTAATTCCACACATAGTCTCGCTTGCAAGTTTTCTTCCATCCGCAGAATAGCTTGTAATTTCCGTAAAAGTATTATCATCATCCAAAAGTCTTTTCTTTACATTCCAGCTTAGCGAAAAGTCATCATTGAATTTTGGCTTTGCATAAAGGCTTTCCTTGTGAACCAAAACCTTTTTTTCCTTGCGCGTAGATTTTGCTGCATTTTCGTAAAAGGAAAAATAAGTCGCTTCAACAGTTGAAACTCCTCCAAAAGAAACATTCGTATTCATTGCACTTGCAAGAAGAATGTAAAAATCCTTCCGCAGTATAGGCTTTGAGGCATTTTCTTCACTCTTGCTCAAAATGAGCTTGCGGTCAAAGGCCCTCCCATAAGTTTGCCCCTGTTCTGTAAAGCCTATTTCTTCCGGCTCGTCAATGCAGCTATAGGTGTTGCCAATAAAGCGGGTAACATATTTTAAGGCACCGTATTCAGTAAGCGGGGCATTAAGCGAAAGAGAAAAAAGTTCTTCTTTCGTAAGAAGAGGTCTTTTAACAGCATAAAAAAGAGAGAGCAAAAAAGTTTTTTCTTCCTCGCTAAATTTTTTATCCAAGGGAGCAAGCTCCTTAATCAAGTACCACTCCTTTGAACTTTGCCACGCCGAACCTGCACCTTGAACTCTTAAGAGCGTTCTTAACGCTTCTTCTACAGAAAGTCCACCTTCCCTTTTTAAATCCTCTACCGAAACTATATTGAACTTTGCCAAATCCCAAACTCGTCCGCAGTCAGCAAAAAAAGATTCCTTCTTCTGGGCAAAGATGGAACTTAGAAAAATAAACAAGCCTAGCATCAAAAGTAAAGGCCGGGCACTCTTTCTTACAGAAACACTTTCATCATTTTTCATAAAACAAAGTTTACCACAATTATTCTTTTTCACTCAACACAGACACGCCAAAGAAAAACCGCTACCAAGGAAAGATTTTTTATGCTATACTCACAAAACTTAATGCAAACGACACATGTGTTGAAGCACCACTTCGAATAAATCTGATCACGGCACATTAAGAAATTCGTCCGCACCGGCAATGCCGCACACGCGGATTCAAGGAGGATTTCTTATGCCAAGAAATCAGTTTCAGAGAATGGTCTTTGCATTCATCACAGTTGTAATTACCGTTCATGCTTATGTTTTTTACAGCATTTATGTTGTAAATGGAGATTCACTTCGACAGGCTGTGGGAACAACCAGTGTTCTTGCAGCTGTAAGAACAATCGGCGGAATCTATATGTTCGGCCGCGTTATGCCGGTATGGTCTGTAGTTCTGGTTGAATTCTGTTTTGCCTATTTTATGGAATGCGTCTACGGAAGCCCGCTTTCATTCCGTCTTGCCTGCAAAAACTTTGATCCCAAAACAACACATCCAGTTCTTTTTGAAACAGCCATAATCTGTGCAACTGTAGGCCTAATGGTTCCAGCGATGAGTCTGATTGCGACCTTCCTCTACTACCCTTACAACAACGGCTTTAAGATTCACACTGCTCTTGTCCAGTGGCTGCGACTCATGTGTTTTAATTTTCCTTTTGCCTTTTTTACCCAAATCTTTTTTATTCAGCCTTTTGTGCGAACTGTTTTCAAATTGATTTTTGCGGGAGATATTAAGAAGCAAAAAAAAATTTAATATCTTTACTTACATAAAAATTCAAAATCTGATATACTAGTGCAACAAATAAGCAGATTCGATTCTTCCTTCACATAAACGAGCAGCGATGAGCGTAAGTCCAGTTTTTGGAAACGCAATCGCTGCTTTTTATTTTTGAAAAAATATGTGAGGTTTTTATGAAAAATTATGATTTGGGTACAGAAAAAATCGGCCGCCTTGTTCGTCATTTTTCGGTTCCATGTGTTATCAGTATGCTGGTTGCAGCTCTTTACAATATTGTGGATCAGATTTTTATAGGCTGGAGTCCGGCTGGTGCTTTTGGAAATGCAGCTACAAATATCGTCTATCCTTTTACAGTTCTGGCTCTGGGGCTTTCCCTTTTAGTGGGAGACGGAGCGGCGGCAAATTTCAGTCTAGAATGGGGAAGAAATAACAAGGACCGGGCAAATAAATCTGTAGGAAACGGATTTTTTATTCTTGTGATTTTCTCAATTCTTCTCTGCATCATCGGCTTTATTTTTAAATCACAAATCCTGAATCTCTTCGGAGCAAGTCCGGAAGAAAAAACTTGTTATGATTTTGCCGTCCAGTATTTCACAGTAATCTGCAGCGGCTTACCCTTCTATATGATTGGACAGGGAATGAATGCTTCAATCCGTGCTGACGGCTCTCCAAAATATGCCATGGCCTGTACCCTTGCAGGAGCAGTCGCAAATCTTATCTTAGACCCGCTTTTTATTTTTGCCTTTAATATGGGAGTAAAGGGAGCGGCCATTGCGACCATTATCGGACAGGCACTTACTTTTGTCAGTTCGCCTGGAAACTTCAATTCTTTCAAGAATCGTATCAATCGGCATGGCTTCCCTCATCGTTCAGCTTTCAATTGTGGTGATCATTGCGGTGAATAACAATCTGCTTTCAAAATACGGCTATGAAACATTTGCCAGTACAGGGGTGGCATTCGGCTCAGTTATTCCTCTTGCTGTTGTGGGAATCGTTATGAAGGTTTTTGGAATTGTTGTTTCCATTGTGATTGGAATAAGTCTTGGAGGCCAGCCGATCATCGGCTTTAATATGGGGGCTGGAAATGTGGAGCGTGTAAACGAAACAATCAGCACGATTACAAAAATTGTCCTTGCAATCGGCACAGTGTTCTTTCTGATTTTTGAACTTGCTCCGGATTTTGTAATTTCCCTTTTTGGAAAAAACAACAGTCCGGAATATACCGAATACGCACGTCTCTGCGTCCGAATCTTTTTGAGCGGCATCATCCTCACCTGCTTTATAAAATCTGCAGCCATCATGCTCCAGTCCCTGGGTAAAAGCGGAAAGTCAACTCTGCTAGCCCTGCTCCGCGACGTAATCGTCTTTGTGCCTTCTTCAATTATTCTGGCACTGACCAGTCACAACATCGTCACCATGCTCTGGGCTTCTTTAATCAGCGACGTAATATCATTCGTTTTTGCAGTGATTTTTATAAAAGGCAGAAAGTAAGAAACTTACGCGTTCACGAAAGACAAAAAAAGCCACCTCAACGCAGGTGGCTTAAAAAAGAATTGGATGGGCGGCGTATGCATCGCTTCGCTCCGCGTACTGCAAGGAAATTATTTAACAGTTCGCTCTCGCTCACGGCGTATCCATCATATCAGGTTCCCTGATTTGCAATATGCTTCTATTTTAGATTCACTTACATCAAAAGGCGTGTCTACATGGACGGCACTTTAAACTACTTCATAGTGGACACAAAGGATTATTCAATCAGTGTGAATGGCGACACGGCACAGATGAAAGTCACTCACACACTCACTGCAAAAGTTTACGGCATAAGCGGCAGCTGGACTATGAGCGGTGAAAACACTTGAAAAAAACGGGATGGAATCTGAGTGAGAATTGAGTAATGCCTTGCCTTTTTCCGTTTACAAAAATCACTTTTCAGGGATTGTGCTTTTTGC
>CAMNGG010000116.1 GCA_946537975.1 uncultured Treponema sp.
CGACCGACAAAGTAGACCCTGAATCGGAGAGCCGTTAAAACGGACGCTCCAGTGGAGCGTCCGTTAGGCTCATCCGACTAATGGGGGTGGAAAGCTATGCTTCCCGCTGCTGGCTTTTTTATTTAACAACTAATTCTGTTGTTGAATTCCTTAAAAAACTAAAAAATCATAAAATTCTTACTAATTAAACGTTTAATAATTACTTAAAAAACGAAAATAATAACTTAAAAAACAAATTAAAACTTGCTTTAAAAATAATTTGTGGTAAACTTAAATTAACTTAAAACATTAAAAGTATTAAGGAGGCTATTTAATGAAAAAGTTAATTAAAGTTTTGTCTGCTGTTTTATCTCTGACAGTATTATTGTTTGCCGGTTGTTCCAAAAAGGGACAGCCTGCAGTTTCTTCTTCATCCGGTACCTTGAAGTATGCTGATGTTGAACTTGGAAAAACTGGTACCGATATCACAGCAACATTAAAGCTTCTCAGCCACCGAACCGACATGCTGCAGGATTCTTGCACAGGCGTAACATTTTCAAAATATCTTGCTGATTTCAACAAGCTTTATCCAAACATCAAAGTAGAAATTGAAGGTATTACCGATTACGCAAGTACAGCACTTTTACGTCTGCAGGGTGGAGACTGGGGTGACATTATGATGATTCCCGCAATTGATAAGAAAGAACTTAAGAATTATTTTGTTTCTTACGGTGATCTTGCCACAATGGAAAAGCAGATTAAGTTTGCAACTAACTGGGAATATGAAAAAGAAGTTTATGGAGTTCCTTCAACAGGAAATGCCCAGGGTGTGCTTTATAACAAGAAGGTTTTCAAGGAAGCAGGAATTACAAAATTGCCTTCTTCTACAGAAGAATTTATTGCAGACCTCAAGCTGATAAAAGAAAAAACAAATGCAATTCCTCTTTACACAAACTATGCTGCCGGTTGGACAATGGGTGCCTGGGATGCTTATCTTGGCGGTTCTGCAACAGGTGATGCAGATTACATGAATAAGATTTTCATTCATGCAAAAAATCCTTTCCAGAACTATGGAGATGGAACTCACGCTTACGCAGTTTACAAGGTTCTTTATGATGCTGCCGCAAACAAGCTCATTGAAGATGACTATACAACAACCGATTGGGAAGGCTGTAAAGGTATGATTAACCGCGGCGAAATCGGAACAATGGTGCTTGGTTCCTGGGCTTTTACACAGATGCAGGGAGCTGGTCCTAATCCGGATGATATCGGCTATATGTCATTCCCAATCACAATCAAAGGAAAACAGTATGCATCTGCGGGTCCAGACTATTGCTTTGGAATTAATGCAAAGGCTTCTGAAAACAACAGAAATGCAGCCATGATTTTTGTAAAGTGGTTTACCGAAAAATCTGGTTTTGCCTATAACGAAGGCGGAATCCCTATCGCCGCAAATGACAATAACTATCCTGCAGCGTATGCAGCCTTCTCTGAAAATAATGTAGCCTTTGTATCTGACAATCCTGCCGCTGATGGCGAAGCAGATATCTTTAATGCTCTTAACTCTGAATCAGAACTTAATATTAATGCCGGCGGAAATCTTAAGGTTCAGCAGATTATTGAGCATGCCGCAAACGGCACAAAGAGCTTTGATGCAATTATGGACGAATGGAATAAAGCCTGGTCCGATGCTCAGGCAAGCGAAGGTGTTGAAATTAAATATTAAAAACTCACTGTGAACACACAATACTGATAGTTTTTTTTGGGGGTTGCGGTTGTTTAGTGAGGTCAGCCGCAACCCTTTTTTTTATAAAGGATTTATTTTATGAATGGTAGAAAAATCAATCTTCGTTATTCAAAAGCAGCAATAATTGTGGCCTTTATTACGATTCCTCTGTTGCTGTTGTTTACCTTTACCTATCTTCCTTTTGGAGAAATGGTAACCTACAGTTTTTACAAAATGAAATATATTGGTGAGCGTACTTTTGTAGGACTTAAAAATTATAAAGATTTATTTGCAAGAGATGATATTTTTAATTCTCTTAAACTTTCCCTATATTATATGGGGGGCTCTGTAGTTCAACTGGTGCTGGCCCTTCTGCTTGCAACTCTGCTTAGCTTTAAGACCAAACTTGGAAATCTTTTTAAGGGAATATTGTTTTTTCCTTTTCTTATAAATGGTATTGCAATCGGCTTTATTTTTAAATTCTTTTTTACACATGGTTTTGTTTTTGATACTGTACTCGGCTGGCTGGGCTTCCCGTTGGATAAACTCCCTTACTGGCTTAAAACTCAGGGACTGAACAATGTGTCGCTGGTAGGAACTTCAGTCTGGCGATATCTTGGACAGAATATGGTGCTTTTTATTGGCGCAATTATGTCAGTTGATGCAGAGCTTTATGAGGCTGCTGAATTGGATGGTGCTTCAAAGGTTCAGCAGTTTTTCCATATAATACTCCCAAGTATAAAAACGATCGTAACTCTGAATATTATCCTTTCTATTACTGGTTCTCTTAGTGCCTTTGAACCTCCTTTTGTAATTACAAAAGGTGCAAATGGAACAGGAACTTACTTTATCATAATGGATCAGGTTGCACATACGAGTCAAAAGGTAGGTCTTGCTTCTGCTATGGCTGTATTCCTTCTGCTTATCATTTTTATTGTAACTATTGTTCAGAAAATTGTGCTTAAGTATGCATTCCGAAATGCAGATACAGGAAACGGAAAGGAGGATATTTTATGATGATTAATGAAAAAGCAAAATACCAATCAGTTATACAAACTTTTCTTAAGTATTTTGTGCTTGTTTTTTTTGCTTTCTGGACTATCCTTCCTCTGGTTTCCTGTATTATTACTTCTCTTAAGAATGCAGATGAATATCAGTCTACTTCAGTAATGGTACTGCCAAAGCTTTTTTATTTTCGAAATTTCTTAGATGCTTTCAAGCTTGCAAATATGGGCAGGGCTTTTTTCAATTCCTTTATTGTTCTTGTGTTTGTACTTGCGGGTTCAATACTTATAAGCTCTCAGCTGGCATATATATTAAACCGCTTCCGATTTCCGGGAAATACATTGATTCGTCGCTTGTTCCTTTTTGCAACTCTTTTACCTGGGGTTGCTATGCAGGTTTCGGTTTATTCAATTATGGGAAAGCTGGGCTTAATTAATCATCTTTATGGCTACATAATTATGATGATGGGAACCGATGTTATTTCTATATACATATTTATCCAGTTTATGGAAAATATTTCAATTTCACTGGATGAGTCTGCAATTATTGATGGTGCTTCATATTTTAAGATTTACTGGAGTATTATTCTTCCTCTTCTTAAGCCTGCTACAGTAACAAGTCTTATTTTAAAAGGAGTTGGCTGTTATAACGAATATTACTGTGCGAATCTTTATCTGCAGGATGTAAAGCTTAGAACGGTTGCTATTTCTCTTTATACTTTTACAGGTCCTCTGGGCAGTAAGTATAATTTGATTTGTGCAGGTGTAATAATTTCTATGATTCCAGCTTTTATTGTCTTTATTTTATGCCAGAAACAGATTTATTCTGGAATTACAAGTGGAGCTGTAAAAGGGTAGGTGAATTATACAGAGCTCCTGGATTAAATTTTTACGACCTTATAAAATTTATTAAAATATACTATAGTAGTTATATGATTCAGGATATTGCACCATCAATTTTTTATAATCATTTTGTAGATAATATTGCTGCAGCAGATGATATTGCTTTACATTTTTTTGAAGGGAAAATCTTTTGTCTGTATGATGAAAAAAAACAGGTAATTCTTTTTCCAAAAATAAAAAATTTTGTCAGTGAAAAACCACTTTATCTTTTTTCCATTGATAATCAAAAATATTTTCTGCTGTCAGAAAATGTGGAAGTCCCGGCAGACCTTTCTGATTTTTCTTTTTACACACCCCGCCAGCTGCGAGATTTGCCTCTGGCGCCGGACGCTAAGGTTTCACTTTTTGCTGTTTTCTCGGCTTATCACCTCTGGAAATGGTATGATGATAATAAATTCTGCGGGCATTGCGGACACCCTTTGGAACTCGATTCTGCTGAACGTGCCCTTTGCTGTCCGGCTTGTAAATCAAAAATCTATCCTCGCATAAATCCTGCTGTAATCATTGGAATCTTAAATCAGAAGAAGGATAAAATCCTCATCACAAAATACCGCACTGGTTATGCTCATTCTGCCCTTGTTGCGGGCTTTACCGAGTTTGGTGAAACTCTTGAGCAGACGGTTGAACGCGAGGTTATGGAAGAGGTCGGCCTTAAGGTAAAAAATATCCGCTATTATAAGTCGCAGCCCTGGGCTCTGGCTCAGGATCTTCTTGCGGGCTTTTTCTGCGAAGTTGACGGCGACGATAAAATCAAAATGGATGAGGGCGAGCTTAAATATGCCGAGTGGGTTAGCCGCGACGCAGTGGAATTACAGCCCAATGATTACAGCCTTACGAATGAGATGATGAAGCTTTTTAAGGCGGGGGCGGCTGTATGATGAATGGATTGCTTACGAGTGAGTCAAGGCACGCTTCGCTTAAAGCCTTGACTCACTCGTTTTGCGGTTTGATATATAATTATCAAACCGCAATCGCCTACGCTTGTAATGACGGGAGGGCTTCGTCACATAATGACAACTGCTTCTTTAAGAATCACATGGCGAGAAGTTTCGTAAAACCTCAGTCTCTTTGTTCTGGGCCCGCATCTTCTTAAAATCTCGCGGCGACATTTTGTAGAACTTCTTAAAGGTTTCTGCCATGTAGCTGGCGCCGGAAAAGCCTGTGATTTCTGCAATTTCACTCATGCTCATGTCGCCGGCCAGAAGCAGGTCTGTGACTTTACGGCAGCGGTAGTGCATAAGATATTCTATCGGGGACTTTTCTGTAAGCTTGTTGAAAATCTGATTGCAGAGACTCTGACTTACGCCACCGGCTTCGGCAATATCTTTGAGAGTGATTTGCTCATTGTAGTGCTGGTCTATGTAGAACATCATGGCCTTGAGTTTTGAGTTATGAGAGTCACTGTCTTCTATATGACCTACGTGCAGACGATATGCATCTGTAAAGCGGTGCATTATGATTTCCCAGATTTCGAAAAAGTATTTTGTTATCATAAACTCGTTGCCGGTCTCTTCTTCCTTGCAGAGGGCTTTCATAAGCTTTTGAATTGCGGGCCCGTCAAAATCTTCTGCCTTAAAATGAATGAAGGGAACGCTGCGGTCTGAGATGATAGGCTTAATGGCCTTACTCTCAACTGCAAAAGTGGGAGAGATAATGCCGGGGTGCATTACGGCAATGTAATACAGAGTACTGCGATTCTGGCCTGAGATAGAGTAGTGGATTCTGTCTGCGTTTACGAAAATTGTATCGCCTCTTTTAAGATTGATATTTATGCCGTCAACGGAATAGGCCATTGTACCTGAATAAACGGAAAGGATTTCTATATCATCATGATAGTGGGGAACCCGCTCCCAGGTACAGCCGGGATAAACGTAGCCTTCGTGAATATAGGCAGGAAAGCCTTCTACATTATAATTTACAACTTCTGAACCGTCGCTGCGTTTTAGGATAATTCCTTTTACAGGTTTTTGTGTTGTTTCCGGCATATTGTTTCTCCTGAAATATAATAACTATATTACATTATATATGAAAAATAGTTATTAAAATATGTAAAAATAATAATTTTCTTACACTTATATACCAAGTATAATCCTTGTATCTTGTAAAAGCAAGGGAATCTGAAGCGGATTGGACACCCCGCTTTGGATTCCCTTTGAGAACGGAGGACAGTATGGCTGAAGATGCAATCATCATGAAGGGCGTGACAAAGGAGTTTAAGGTGCTTAACCGTCACGAGGGGCTTAAGGGAAGTCTTAAGGATTTGTTTTCCCGCGACTATAAAACTATAACTGCGGTCGACAATATTTCCATCAATATTAAAGCTGGTGAAATTGTAGGCTACCTGGGACCGAACGGTGCCGGCAAATCCACCACCATCAAAATGATGACCGGCGTGCTTGAACCGACCCGCGGCGAGATTCTTGTAAACGGAACTGTGCCTTATAAAAACCGCAGCCGCAATGCAGAAAATATCGGCGTTGTTTTCGGCCAGCGAAGTCAGCTCTGGTGGTCTCTGCCTCTTATTGAGTCCTTCAAGCTGCTTAAGGATATTTATATGATACCGGATGCAGATTATAAACAGATGCTGGAGCTTTACAGCAGCCTTGCAGACATCGAAACTCTTCTGCATAAGCCGGTCCGTCAGATGTCTCTCGGTCAGCGCACTCTTAGTGATATTCTTGCGGCCTTTTTGCATAACCCGAAAATTGTTTTTCTGGACGAACCGACAATCGGACTGGACGTTGCCATGAAGGCAAAAATCCGCGAGCTTATAAAAGGTTTGAATCAGGAAAAAAATACAACGGTAATTCTTACTACTCATGATATGGGAGATGTGGATGCCCTTTGTCAGAGAATTGTAATTATAGACCACGGCAACATGATTTACGATAACGACATTGAGCATCTTAAACATTACTTTGGTTCTTACAGAACTCTGCGTCTGAACCTAGCAGACAGCGGCTGGAAGGAAATACTTATTGATGAGTCTAAAACTGATGTGATGTCTGTAATCTCTGAGTACCAGAAAAATGGCGGTATTAAAGATATCAGCGTAGAGGATATTTCTACGGAAGAGGTGATTAAGAAAATCTATGAGCAGGCTGCGTCGAGAAGCGCGTAGTGATTACGGTGGTTGAGTAGGCGAAGCCGTATCGAAACCACCGCAGAACTCGGAAGTGTGGTTTCGATACGACACTTCGTGTCGTTTGCATTCAAGGAAGTGATTTTCTTGTGCGCTTGCGCGCACGATGCATACACTTGCTTCGCAAGCACTCAACCACCGCATGTAAGGAGACGTTTTATGAATTTTAGAAAATATCTTGCATTAACCCGCCTGGGCATGATGGAAAAACTCCACTACAGGCTGGGAACTTTTGTAACACTTTTCGGAAACCTGATTTATCTGGTTTTGATTTATTTTTTGTGGAAGGCAATTTACGCCAGCTCAGGAAGTGATGTAGTAAACGGAATGACCTTGAATGACACTCTGGTTTACCTTGTGCTTGCGACAGCTCTCTTCAACTTTCTGGAGGTCTTTCTCGTCTGGGATATGAGCCGGGAAATCCAGTCGGGAGCAATCGTGCTTAAATTGCTTAAGCCTATGAGCTTTCGTGGCTACAGCTTCTGGTCCTACATCGGCGAAAACATCATGTCCTTCTTTCTGACTTTTTTGCCAACCTTCATAATCATAAACATACTAACGAAAGGTAGTATAGCGCTGAGTGTGAATCTGCTTTTCTTTGTGATGTCCGTGATTATGGCCCTGGTCATCAATTTTAGTATAGATATGATTTGCGCAACAATCTGTCTTTATACGGAATCAACCTGGGGGCTGAATATGGTAAAGGAATGTATCGTTCTTCTGCTTTCGGGTGCTTCAATTCCGCTGGCCTTTTTTCCGGAAGCGCTGCGTAACATTGTGCAGTATCTTCCTTTCCGCTGCATTTATGATACCCCGCTGAACGTGCTGCTTCAAAAGCCGGGCTACACTCTGGGAGAAGGGCTGGTCTTTTCTCTTGTCCTTCAGCTGGGCTGGTGTATTGCGCTGTCGGCGATTGGAGCACTTTTCTGGAATGTATCGCTTAAAAAGATTACTGTAAACGGAGGTTAGATTATGAGTTTGAATAATGTGAATGGAAGTAGAGCAGTGGCTCAGACAAAAAGACGCGGCTTAAAGTTTTATCTTGATATTTATAGAAAGATTTTGATTCAGGATTTGAAGAGCAAAATGAGTTATCGTGCAGACTTTGTAATTTCAAATATCGGAATGATAGTTTCGAATCTTGTAGGCTTTGTAACCTTTTACATTCTCTTTCAGAACTTTCCATCTATCAACGGCTGGACAATGTACGAGATGCTTTTTCTTTACGGCTTCTCTCTGATAGCCCTTACTCCGGTTCAGTGCTTTTTTGATAACAACTGGAATCTCCGTTATGCGGTAAAAACCGGTGACTTCATTAAGTACTGCTTCCGACCGATAAACATTTTCTTCTATTATATTTCAGAAGTTTTCGATGTGAAGGGGGTGGGCCAGCTGGTCTTTGGTCTGGGGACTCTGGTATACGCTTGGAGTCATCTTGCAATCCCGATCACCGCCGCGACCATTGCTCAAACAGTACTTTTTCTGCTTGCGGCTTCACTTTTTATGATTGCAATCATGAACTTTGCAGCCGCTACCTGCTTCTGGATTCAGAACTCGGGGTACATTATGGTAATTATGTTCCGCTTTAAGGATTTTGCAAAATATCCGGCAAGTATTTTCAACAAGGTATTCAAACTGATTTTTACTTTTGTGATTCCGATTGCCTTTATTGCATACTACCCATCGTTAGTTGTTTTGAGGCCGGAAAATATTCCGCTGCTGTCCTGGCTGTCTCCGCTTATTGGACTTGCCTTCTTCTACCTGAGTTACAGATTCTGGCTGCTTGGAGCAAGAAAGTACGACGGCACCGGCTCGTGACGTATTGGCATTGCCGGACTTGATCCGGCAATCTTCACTGGTCTGATTTATACAGATTATCGGGTCAAAACCGATAATGACAAAGAGGAGAATTTTCTATGGACAATATAATTAATCAAATAAAGAAACAGCAGGAAATCAACTTTATTAACATAGAGGAGCAGATTAATAAGGCTGATCTTTCTGCGGTTTTAGATGGCGTAAATAATTCGCGCTATATTTTTCATAACCTTCATTCAATGGACAGATTTTTTATAAATCCGATTGGTTATGTTTACGAAGGAGAAAAGCTTTTCGGTATTCCGGAAAATCTCAGCGTTATTTCTACAAGCCGTGCGGGTTTCGAACCGGATACATCCATTGTTATCTCCCGCCAGCAGCTCCTTGATTATTTTGGCTACGTTAGGGCAAAAATCAATTCCTATTTTGATACTCTCAAACCTGAGGATTTAACGGATACCCCTGAAGGCTGCGAGTATTCAAGACTGGAATTGATTCTTGCCCAGTTCAGACATATGATGTGGCATGTCGGCCTCTCCAGCGGCATCACCTTCCAGGCGTCTGGCGAGTGGAATGAGTTTACTGGCCTGAACGGACTCCGCCGGATGATAGAATCGGGAAAATAGATGCAGTTTTTATTAAAGGCTATTATTAAGTATTCTTTAACAACTGTCTGATATCAGTCTTGATTTTTTTTCCATGCTCGCTGAAGTTATGCCAACATACAGAAAGCAGTTTCAGAGTTGAATTCAAATGACAAAAAAATCTATAGAGATTGGAAAGAAATAATGAACAGTATGTATGTTATATTAGGAAATCAATTAATTATTTATTTGATTTTAAGACTGCGATAAATTCGTCAACCTGTTTTCTGTCTGTGAATCGTATAATGGATTTATTGCTATGTTGCAATAAAAGATTTTCAATTATTGGTTTATTGGCAATGTCATATTTTTTAATATATTCTATGAAACCTTCATAATCTTCGCAGCCATGAATGATTTTTTCATCTTTTTTACGTTTAATAACACTTTGAATACAAACTTCTTCAGAAATATCTAAATAAAAAATTAAAGAAGCTTTTTCTATCCTATTTGAAAGTGTTTTAAGATATGTGCCATCAATCAACCAGTTATCTTTGTGGAGTATAATTTCTAATTTATTGTTCAATTCTTCATTATTTAATGGAACTTTAGGATTTTCCCATAAGATATTATCTATATGAACGACTATTCCATCGAAATAATCTTTTAATACTTCTGTAAGGTATGTTTTTCCGCTTCCTGGTTTTCCTATTACAATTATTTTATCAGCTGTAAGTCTGCCCTGCTTTAATAGATGCTTTAATTTCATGATATTGTTTCGCAATTGTTAATTAAAATAACATATTTTTTTATTATTCAAATTTGTTATTCCAATAGAATCTCCATATAATTCTTTTATAATATCTTGATCCAGCACTGTAGAAGCTGGTCCTTCTCTAAGAATCAGTCCATTCTTTAAAACCAGACAATTACAATTTAAGAACAATGCATGATTTGGATTATGAGTAGAAAAGAGTATAGTCTTTCCTTCTTTCTTAAGTTCTTCCAGGATATTTAATACGTGTTTCTGATTGGATAAATCAAGTGCAGACATAGGTTCGTCCATCATGATAAATGGCGTATTTTGAATTAATGCACGCACTATAAATACTAATTGTTTTTCGCCTCCACTTACTTCGTCTAATTTTTTATCGAGTAATTTATATATACCATAACTTTTTGCAGCGATATCAACTAACTCATAATCTTTTTGTGATGGAATAGTAAATGCGGAAAGATAAGGTGTACGTCCTTCTACTAAAAAGTCTCTTATTACACAAGATGATGAATATTCATTTATTTGTGGAACGTAACTAATTTTCTGAGATAATTCCTTTATAGAAATATTTGCTATATCATAATTGTCAATTTTAATGCAACCTGAAGAAATATTTAAATATTTCATAATGCAATTCATCAAAGTAGTTTTTCCGTGCCCATTGCAACCCAGTAGTGCTGTAATGGAATTTCTATTTAGTTCGAAGCTGCAATTAGAAAGGAGGGGAGCCTTATTATATGAAAAGAAAATATTACTAACTTTTAAAATTGAATTCATCTTCTTTTCCTTAAAATCAGAGTAATAATAAATATAATTGCACCTAAGAATCCGGTTATGATGCCTATAGGAATTTCACTTTTAGTTAGTGTTCTTGCAAGAAAGTCGGAATACATCATAAAAACAGATCCATATAAAATAGCGAGTGGAATTACATATTTATCATTATCTTGAATTAAAACTCGGATAATATTTGGTATAGCAAGTCCTACCCAGCCGATTGTACCACTAATACTCACAGATAAAGCTGTAAGTAATGTTGAAGAAACAATTACGATATTCCTTGCTGAATTGTAATTAATTCCATGTGAAATAGAATCTTTCTTTCCATGTTGAATAATTACTAGTTTCCATCTATACGCAAATATAATCGAAATACAGAGGATTATTGGAATAAATACAATAGCCAGCTGTTTATATGTAACATTATAAAGACCACCTAAAAGCCAGTAAGTAATAGAAGATAATTGAACATCATTTGACAAGTACTTCATAAGGCCTAAGAGTGAATTCATAAAACCACTGACAATAATTCCACTTAATATCATAGAAATATTTGATCTTTTTTCATTTTTCCACATGCCGGAAAAAAATATTGTTATAAATACGGAAAGTATACCTCCTAAAAAAGAAAAAAAACCAATGTAAGCAAATGGTAATCTAAATAAAATTGCGAAAGATGCTCCTACACCAGATCCTTGGGATACCCCTAAAATATCAGGAGATGCCATTCTATTATCAAATATTAATTGATAAGAAAACCCTGCAACAGTTAATGAACTTCCAACTAGGATTGCAGCTAAAAGGCGTGGAATCCTGCTATAAACAATAATCGCTCGAATGCGATTATTGTAATCTTTGAATAAAATAGAATATACACTGTCTTTTATGCTTGTATGGTAATTTCCTTTAGAAATATTTAGTACAAGCAGCAAGACACTTAATGCAAATCCCAATATGATTAAGAAAAGGTATTTACGCCTTTGTTCTGAATAACTGTTTTTATTTAACAAGAGCTTCTCCGTTTGGGGCCTTTGTTTCCAAGAGGTATTGAATTTCATTTTCAGAAAGTTCAACATTGTAATATTTTTTTATAAAATCTCCTGTTAATGCTTTCATATCATAATCAACCATTGAAGGATATAGTTTTGAAAAAGCATAATAGATCATAAGTGGATAAGTGGTTGTACATTCATTCCATCCAAGAAAAGAAACTGGAACATTATAAATTCTGTTATTTTTAACGGCAGGTATTTCTGCCCATTTTATATCGTTTCTTATATCTTCATTTAGTTTTGAATAGTATATTCCGCTTATGAAAACAACATTAGGATTAGTAGCAAGTATAGCTTCTTCTGTTGGTTGGTTTGCAGAAGTGGCGCCTATAAAGTCTTTTGTTGCAATATTTCCGCCAGCGAAGGTAATCCAGCCTTGTGCTTCGCCGTAGTTCGTTCTAAATAGTCCTCTGTATTTATCTCCTAAAACTTCATAAACTACGGGTTTTTCATTTTCAGGAATCTTCTCAATTTTCTTTTGCATTAAATGTATTGTTGATTCCAGCTCTTTTATCCAGATGTTTGATTTCTTCTTACAGTCAGTTCCAAAAATTTCCCCTAGAAGTTTAGCAGATTCAATAACTTCTTGATATGTATAAAATCGCAAAGGGATTGCACAGATTCCTTTTTCACGTAGTGGAATACAATTCTCTTCTGTTGTAAGAAAAACTAAGTCTATGTCCATTTCCATCAGGTTTTCAAATTCAGGATTATATGAATCCATTATTAGAAAATCTTTATTAGTAAACTTTTGAGTCCAAACATTTGTTTTTAAAGATTTATGAACTGCTACAATATAGTCTTCTAATCCAAAAGCTATCATCATATCCACTCCAGGATTAGAACAACATGCAACTTTTTTGATTTCTTGTGGTAAAGATACTTTTGTTTTATTTGGCAGGATAATCTCAGTTTTTGTATTATTTTTTTTACTACAACCAATAAAAATAAATAATAATGAGAATAGCAGGAATATAATTTTTTTCATAAAGTGAACCTCGTTAAGTTTGAAATAATTATGTTAAAGATTAAAATGAAATTTTCTTTACTATTAATAATACAATTATAATAGTTATTATTCAATTTCATAGACAACTCAAAGTGTTGCAAATCGTAATTGTTTGAAGCTTAGGCAATCTATCGCAAGTGTGATTAGGGGCGTTACGGGGGCGGCAGCCCCCGTTAGAGGGGGTAGCGAAAGACCGCATGCGGGCTGGAGCGAGGGGCAGGCGCCCCTTTAATTACCTGGAACCTGACACCTAAAACCTGGAACCTGAATATACTTCCCACCAAGCCCGTAAATCACTATAATCATTTTTATCGCGGAAAATAGATTCCGGGTCAAGCCCGGAATGACACAAGGATATACTATGATAGTTATGAAATTCGGTGGCTCATCCGTAGCCAATGCAGAGAGAATCAAGCATGTTGCTTCTATTATAAAGGCTTATCAGGAAAAGCGCCCGGCAGTTGTTCTTTCTGCTATGGGAGACACTACCGACCATCTTCTTGAGGCGGCTGACAAGGCTGTGGAAGGCGTAGTTGATGTTGCGGGAGTTGCAAAGCTCCATGAAGATACAGCAGCTGAGCTTGGAATTAATATTGAAACAATTCAGGCTCTTTTGACTGAATTAAAACAGCTGCTCACCGGAATTTCAATGCTTAAAGAAATATCTAAACGTTCGCGCGACTATCTTGTTTCTTTTGGCGAGCGTATGTCTGTCCGCATGATGGCGGCTTATCTTGAGTCTCAGGGAATTCAGGCCCGCTTTTATGATGCCTGGGACATCGGAATCCTTTCTGATTCTAACTTTATGGCAGCAGAGCTTCTCGACGAGGTTTGGGAAAATATTCCTGCTCACCTGGGCGGCTACAAGAACGGCACGGATAATCACATTCCTATCGTAACCGGCTTTATTGCTAAAGATAAAAAAGGAAATATCACGACTCTCGGCCGCGGCGGTTCAGACCTTACTGCAACTATGATTGGTGCTGCTATGCGTGCCGAAGAGGTTCAGACCTGGAAGGATGTTGATGGTATTCTTACTACAGACCCTCGCGTAGTAAAAGAGGCTAAGCCTGTTCCTGAGGTTACTTATGAAGAAGCTCAGGAGCTTGCTATGTTCGGTGCTCAGGTTCTGCATCCACGAAGCATGCTGCCGGTTCGCAAAACCGGAACTCCGGTTCGCGTTAAGAACTCTTACAACATCACAAGCCCGGGCAGCATAATAGTAGAAAAGCACAACGGCAAGGTTCCTCCTGTCTGTGCAATCACAACTGTAAAGCACATCACTTTGATAGATATTGTTAGCTCGCGAATGCTTGGCGCGGCCGGCTTCCTTGCCCACATCTTCAATAATTTCCTTAAGTGGAATATCAGTATTGATGTAATTGCCACCTCTGAGGTTTCTGTTTCGCTTACCGTAAATACCAAGGCTGATTTGTCCGGCCTTGTTGCAGACCTGGAGCAGGCCAGTCAGGTGTCCGTTCGTAAGGATAAGGCAATCGTTACGATTATCTGCGACGCTGCACACTCAAGCGCCATTCTCGCCAGCGGTTTTGAAGCTCTTGCTGATGAAGGAATCAATGTTCAGATGATTAGCCAGGGCGCAAGCAAAGTAAACATCAGTATGATTGTTGATGATGATGAAGCTGACCGCACTGTTCAGATTTTGCATAACGCTTATTTTAGTTAATAAAATAAATCTGTCATTCCGAACTTGTTTCGGAATCTGCTGGTAGATGCTGAAACAAGTTCAGCATGACAGAACGGAGGTTTATATGAAGATTGCTTTAGTTGGTTACGGAAAAATGGGACATATGATTGAGCAAGCTGCTAAGCGTGCCGGTCATGAGGTTGTTACTACTATAGATGTTATGGCAGAGGATGCTAAGGTAAAGGTTGCTGCCGGCGATACTGATTCAATGGTACGCGCCGTAAAATCGAGCGGGGCAGAGGGAATCATAGAATTTACCCATCCGACTGCAGTTCTTGCAAATGTTCGCGCCCTGCTCCCGCTTGGACTTCCTCTTGTTGTTGGAACTACCGGCTGGAATGATAAGCATGCAGAAATTGATGCTTATGCAAAAGAGGTTGGTGGTACTGTAATGACTGCCGGAAATTTTTCTATCGGCGTAAATATGTTCTATAAGATTGTAGAAGAAGCAGCAAAAATCATGTCTGAATACAAGGATTATGATGTTGCAACCTGGGAAATGCATCACAATCAGAAGGCAGACAGCCCTAGCGGAACTGCTCTGGAAATTGCCCGCCGTGTTCAGATGGGCTACAAAAATAAAACTGAAATTGTAACAGATGCTTTCCATGAGCGCCCGGCTGCAAATCAGCTTCATGTAAGCTCAACTCGCTGTGGTAATGTTCCTGGAACCCACAAGGTTTTCTTTGACGGAACTGCGGATACAATTGAATTGACTCACACAGCAAGAAGCCGCGAAGGCTTTGCTGTCGGTGCGGTGGAGTCTCTTGCAAAGCTTGATGCTGCCCTCAAGAGCGGAAAAGTAAAACGTGGCAGCCTCTACGGCTGGGATGATATATATTGCTAGTGGTTTCGATACGCCGCTTAGCGGCTGCTCAACCACCAATCATCAACAAATTTGAGCACGCTATGAGTATCTGAGAAGCAAGCATTAGGCTGTATCTGATTACTCCGGCGTGCTTAAATTTTAACTTTGCCTGATTGATAAAGTGAAAGGCTGTAAGTGCTTCAAAAAGTGTAGTTCCTGCAAAAAGCATGATTGAGTTTCCGCTTGTTTCATAGCAGAGGAA
>CAMNGG010000117.1 GCA_946537975.1 uncultured Treponema sp.
GCTTCAATCATTAAAGTTTCATTTCCTTTTTTGAAAACAAGAGCATTTTTCGCTTCTAAAAACATATTTTCCTTCCTGATTTTTATAGTAATTACAGTATAACACTCTTATCAAAAAATGCACGGTATAAATATAGGTTGTTTACTGTATTTTTCTATATAATGAAGAATATAATACGAAATTTATTCTTTTTTAATTTAAGGAAAAAATACTATCTTTTAAATTATTTAAATGTTATATTTTAAGAAGATAATATATATCTATAAAAAGAATTTTTAAAATTCTGAATTAAGTGGAGAAAAAACTAAAATGAAAACATTTGCTGGTCCTGTTCTTTTTCTTGACAGGTCGGATATCAACACCGACGAAATTATTGCTGCAAATTATCTTGCAGAACTTCCAAAACAGGAGCTTACCTCCCATCTTTTTGAGAATCTCAAAATTGACGGTTTTAATCCTAAAAGTGACATTGCCGGTAAAAAGGTAATCATTACAAAAGAAAATTTTGGCTGCGGTGCAGAAAGTGAACATGCACCATGGGCTCTTGAAGTAAACGGCATCAACACTGTTGTTGCCCCTACTTTTGCTAAAAGCTTTCGTAAGGATATGTTTGCAAATGATCTTATGGCCATTGAAATTGACCGTAAATCTCTTGCAGATATGTTCCGCACTTTTTCAGATAAGGATACTGAATGTAAAGTAGTTTTGAATGAGGATGGAACTGCAAAGGTAAAATTGATTGCGGGAAGTCTTTCAAAAAGCTATCAGTTTAATGTGGATGATGCTGAGAAGGCATTGTTTACTAAAGCCTAAAATCGAAAATCCGTTAAAAAACGAGCCGAAAGGGTCGTTTTAGGATTATCGATAAAATGGCTCAGAGGCAAGCTGTGCTTGCCGACATGCAAAAAAAAAGCCCGGTGGTTGAGTGATGCGAAGCATCGTATCGAAACCAACGGGCTTTTTTTATGTCTTAATTCAGCTTAAACTGCAAGGAAGAATTTTACAAGGAAGATTGCTGAAAGAATGTAAGTAAGAACAGATACATCTTTTGATTTTCCTGTAAAGATTTTGATTACAGTATAAGTAATAAGAGCAAGACCAATTCCGTGTCCGATTGAGCCAGAAACAGGCATTGCAAGCAGCATAATGAATACTGGAGCAGTCTGTGTAATATCATCAAAGTCAATCTTCTTAAGACCGTTGAGCATCAAAATACCAACGTAAATAAGAGCAGAAGATGTTGCGGCAGATGGAATGATTGCGGCAATTGGAGAAATGAACATACAAAGAAGGAATACAATACCAGTTGTAAGAGCTGTAAGACCAGTGCGTCCGCCGGCTTCAACACCAGATGCAGACTCAACGAAGGTTGTTACAGTTGAAGTACCTGTACAAGCTCCGGCAACAGTACCAACAGCATCAGCAAGAAGAGCTTCCTTCATCTGTGGCATATTTCCCTCACTATCAAGCATATTTGCTTTAGCGGCAGTTCCTACAAGAGTACCGATTGTATCAAACATATCAATGATACAGAAGGTAATAACAAGAGTGATGATTGTAAACCAGCCGATATTTACAAAATCCTTGAAATTAAACTTAAACAAAGTATTTTCTGCCATATCTTTGAATGGAGGAACCCATGAAGCTGTAGCTAATGCGGCAAATGGATTTGTCTTGAAGAATACAGCCTGTCCAATCCAGTAAATGATACTTGCAACGAGCATACCAAGAATTACTGCACCCTTGAAGCCTTTGTGAGCAAGAGCAATGATTACAAAAAGACCAATGAACATTGTTGCTACTGTAAGTACCATTGGTCCATATCCTTCAGCCATGTTACCTTTTGCAAAGCTTGCTGTAAGAGCTCCAAAGAAGTCTCTCATTACATAGAAAGGAGCTGAGAATCCGTTTGCAGAAGAATAGATTCCTGCATTTGAACCAAGACCAATATTCATAAGCATAAGACCAATTGCAGGTCCAATACCAAGACGTACTCCCAGTGGGATTGCATTTACAATCTTATCACGAATATTAAGAACAGAAAGAATGATGAAGATTATACCTTCAATCAAAATAATACAGAGACCTGCCTGGAAAGATGCTGTGTAGCTCACGCCTGTAATTGAAACAATCTGAGTAATTACAAATGCAAAGAAACTGTTCAAGCCCATACCAGGAGCCATAGCGAAAGGTTTATTTGCAACGAATGCCATTACAAACATACCAATTGCGGATGCAATACAGGTTGCAAGAAAAATACCATTCCAAAGCCCCTGTCCTCCATTAGCACCAAAACCTGTAAGAAGGTTTGGATTCAAGGCAATGATATAAGCCATTGTCATGAATGTTGTAAGACCGGCAATAATTTCTGTTTTTACAGTTGTGCCGTTCTCCTTTAACTTAAAAAACTTTTCCATAAATATATATCCTCCTTATGGATTAACTGATGAAAAGTGGTTTCGATACACCGCTACGCGGCACTCAACCACCGGTGATTGAGTAGGCGCAGCCGTATCGAAATCATATTTACAACATTACCAGCACTTTATCGACACAAGCCGAAACGCAGGTGCCGCAACTGGTACATTTTGAATAGTCTATAACAGGGAGTCCGGAAGAACAGTCAATTGCCTGTTCCGGACATTTTCTTGCACACATACCGCACTTAAAGCAGCCGCGGGAACAATCCTTTTTAATCTGGACTTTGTTATCACTCTTATTAGAGCATACTCCAATAGCGCCCTTTGTGTCAGCATCAATCATTTTGAAAAGATGTTTTGGACAGGCAGAAGCACACTTTCCGCAGGCTACACATTTAGATTTATCAACTTTTGGAAGACCGTCATCACCCATGCTAAGGGCACCGAAAGGACAAACCTTTACGCAGTCTCCAAAGCCGATGCAGCCAAAGGCACATTTCTTAGTTCCGTTGAGAGTCAGCTGAGCAGCCTTACAGGTTTTGATTCCAATGTATTCAGCTTTGTCTGCCGCGCATTCTTTTGTTCCGGCACAGGCAAGAAAGGCAACCTTAGGCTTTACCTCTACCCCAGCCTGTCCTAAAATTTCTGCAACTTTTTTGGCACAGTCTGCACCCCCTGCAACACAACCGTTTGCAGGGGCATCACCTTTTACAACTGCAGAGGCAAATGCATCACAGCCTGCAAGTCCACAGCCGCCACAGTTTGCACCGCTTAGGGCATCGCGAACAAGCTGAACTTTAGGATCTGTATCAACATGGAAAATCTTCTTAAAAAGGCCAAGCAGAATTCCAAGCAGAAGGGCGATGATTGCAGCAACTATTATTGTATATAAAATTGTATTCATTTTTACTCCATTACAAGGTGATTTCGATATGCCCATCGGGCTACTCAATCACCATTGCACCTGTTTATTTAATCAATCCTTTAAAACCTAAGAAGGCCAGACTCAAAAGGCTTGCACAAACGTAAAGAATTGGTGTACCGGCAAAAGCCTTTGGTACATTTGCAACCTTTACACGACTGCGTACACCACTCATGATAACCATAGAAATCAGAAAGCCCATTGCAGAACCAAAAGCATAAACAAGGCTCTGAACGTAGTTATAGTTCTTGCTGATGCAGTTAATTGTGATTCCAAGCACGGCACAGTTTGTTGTAATCAAAGCAAGGTAGACACCCATTGCATTGTAAAGTCCAGGAGACATCTTCTTAAGGAAAAATTCTACAAGCTGAACAAGAGATGCAATTACAAGAATGAAGAAAAGAGTCTGCAAGAACTCGAGTCCAAGAGGAACCATAACCAGTTTATAAAGAGGCCATGTTACGGCAGTTGCCAGCATGATTACAAAAGTTGTGGCTAAGCCCATTCCAGTTGCTTTTTCTGTATCGTTTGTCATTCCGATAAAAGGACAGATAGCAAGATACTGAATGAATACAACATTATCTATAAGGGCAGATTTTATAAAAAGTTTAATTGTTTCCATTATTTCTCTCCTTTTGACTGTTTCCAGGCCTGAAGGCAGGCAGCCAGAATTCCAAATACAAGGAAGCCGCCCGGTGCAGAGTTGAAGATTCCAATGCGGTAAGCTTCTGGAATTACTTCAATTTTAAGGGCAGTTCCAGCGAAAAGAGTTCCGCCACCGAGAAGCTCACGAATCAAGGAAATTCCAAAGAGAACTATTGTATAGCCGATACCCATTCCAAAGGCATCAAGTATAGATGCTCCAACCGAGTTCTTAGAAGCAAAGGCTTCTACACGGCCCATGATGATACAGTTTACAACTATAAGCGGAATGAAAACTCCAAGAGCATTGTAAAGGGATTCAACATAGGCATTCAAAACCAGCTGAACGATTGTAGTAAAGGCCGCAATTACAGTAATGAAAACCGGAAGTCGGATTGCAGAAGGAATCAGCTTTCTGAAAATAGAGATTACGATTTCGCTCATAACCAGAACGAAGGTCATTCCTAAGCCCATTCCAAGTCCATTGAAAATAGAAGTTGTTACACCAAGAGATGAACACAAACCTATATTCAATACAAGAAGAGGATTTTCAATAAAGAAACCTTTTGTAAAAGTTTTAAGTTTATTATTCATAATAATTTGAAATACTCGTGTCATGCTGAACTTGTTTCAGCATCT
>CAMNGG010000118.1 GCA_946537975.1 uncultured Treponema sp.
CCCATTCCGTTACCAGAAAATATAAAGCCTATGCTGAAGGAAAGTACAAAAATAACCGGAAAAATATATACAAAGAGAGGACCGTTCGAGAAAAAGGCCGGCTCGCGTACAACGTTGCGGTAATCTCTTACAAAAAGTGCATGGAATACCGAAACAGAGCGCACATCCTTGTTTATAACCTCTTCTGCCTTTTCTGTTGTAATCTTTTTTGATTTTACATCTGAAAATCCGCTGAGACTCTTGATATACATATTTCCCATAAGAGGAACAAGCACAAAAAGAACCAGAGCTCCAAGGGCCGCAAGAATCAGAATTGGAAGAATTTTGCCGTTAAGGGCCCCGGCAATGTACATAAAGGCCGGAGTTTTGGAACCAATTTCATAAAGCTTATCTATTGAAGAGCCTATTTTATCGTTTACAAACTGAGGATTTGAAAAAGACATAGAAACTGAAGAATTCAGAAGTCCATAGCCCATACAAAAGATAATCAAAAGAATTGTTGCTATAACGGTCATTATCTTCTTTTTACGAAGAGCCGGAATAAAGTACAAAACTAAAACAAACAGAAGATAAATCACAAAAACTGCAGTAACCGAAAAGGCAATGGCTGTTACTAAAAAGCCTATATAAAAAAGCGGATTTGTAAGCAGACCTTCGTTTGCTCCATAAACAATTGAACCGATGGCAAACATTCCCACGCCCATAATTGCATCAGAAACAAAAGATACTGCAAACTTTGCTCCAAAGAACTGCCCTGCAGAAAGCGGCAGGCTCATAAGAAATTCCTCGCCGGTTCCGGTATAATAGGTTGAAGCAACGGATGTAAAACCGAAAAACATAATTATGGCAACCGCAACCATCATTGTAATGAGAGGCATAAACTGCTGGTTTCCGTTCGCAGCAAGATATTTGTAAGTACCCAGCATATAAGCGGTGTACATTCCAATCATTACGGCAAAAACATAAAGGAAAACAAGAATCAAAAAGATGCTTTTTATGATTCCCTTAGGACCTTTTTTGAAGCCTTCCCCAATTGAAGATAAATTGAAGCTGTTCTGATTTAATATTTTAAAAAGCTTAAATATCATGGCGAACCTCGCTGCCAATCAGTTCAAGGAAGATGTCTTCGAGAGACTGTCCGTTTTTACCGTGCTGCTCTTTAAGCTCGCTCATTGTTCCAACAAAAATCAATTTACCCTGCTTGATGATTCCAATGCGGTCACAGAGTTTTTCCGCAACCTCCATTACATGAGTAGAAAAGAAAACTGATTTTCCTGCGGAGGCGCGTTCACGCATTATTTCCTTTACAATAAAAGCTGCTTCCGGGTCGAGGCCTACCATAGGTTCATCCAGAATCCAGTTCTGAGGATCTGTAATAAGGCTGGCAATCAAAAAGAGCTTCTGCTTCATTCCATGGCTGAAAGAAGAAATCTTATTATTCAAAACTTCTTTGAGGCCGAACTTGGTACAGTAGGCTTCTATGCGTTCCTTGCGGACATCTGCCGCAATTTTATAAACATCACCTATAAAATTAAGATATTCAATTGCCTTAAGGCGGGATACTGTCTCAGGATTATCAGGCACAAAGGCAAACTGACGCTTTGCGGCAACCGGTCGTTCAAGAATAGAAATTCCATCCAGTTCAAGGCTTCCTTCATCCGGCTGGATAATACCTGTTAACATTCTGATTGAGGTTGTTTTTCCTGCTCCGTTTGGTCCAAGAAAACCGAAAATCTCACCATTATTTACAGTGAGCGAAAGTGAATCAACGGCCTTAACGCCGCCCTTATTGTACGCTTTTGAAACGTTTTTAATTTCAAACATAATAGTCTCCTATGAGACCTATTATATAACGCGCATTAATACATAAACAAGTGCAGAGTTCCAGTAAATTGCAACTTCATTTGTACTGTAGCTTGGCTGGGCGTCGGCATAGCATTTAAGGGGTGGAAGCTTTGTCAGGTGCTCTTTCGCATAAGCATCGAGCAGTCCAGAACACGGACCGCCGCTGAGCATACCAGGATACACACGGCCGCTGGCCCCGCTTGGTCTGTGGTGCGGATGCACAACCTGCTTTGTGCCTGCTCCTGTTACATAACAGTAATTCACAGGATTGCAGCCAAGTATATAGTCTACCTGAGCTTTTGAAGCCTTAAGGAATTCTTTACGGCCGGTAAAATCATAAGCCAGAAGCATGAGGTGGGCCAGATCACAGATTGCTCCGTTACTTCCCCACATTACAAATTTTGAACAATATCCAAAAGCTGTTGAATTGCTCATTGCCAGATATTTTTCTGCCTGAGAAATTATGCCGCTTTGAATTTCTTCAAGCAGCTCCTTCGGCAGCTCATCCGCATGCTCCAGAAGCATTTCTGTTCCATAGCCCGAAACAAAAGGCCAGCCAAAGCCTTCCTGCCAGCCTGCGTTCCAGGGGTGTTTTGCATCAGGCTTGTCCTTTTTTTTCTCTTCCCGGATTTTTAAAGCCTGATTAAGATAATTCTTGTCTCCGGTGGCCGCAAAAAGAGAGCAGAGGGCAAAATATCTTTCGTCGCGAACATCACGGTCACCGTAACCTCCGGTTGTTATTTCCGGCGGATTAATATAAAACTCGTCATCATGTGAAAAAAGATAGTTCTGAGCTTTGATTGCGGCCACCAGTAATTTTTCCGCAAAATCGGCTTTATAAAAGCCTGCCGCATAAGCAAGACAGCCGGCAAAATCTGCGGTTGCCGCAGTTGAAACAGGGGCCAGAACCAGCTGGTCTTTTTCTTCCTGCGGCATTATGAAATTACAAAAATGATATGGAGAAATCTTATGATAAACCGCGCCGTCTTCCCTCTGCATCTGCAGCATCCATTCAAGCTCAAAGCGAACTTCACCTAAAAGATCAAAGCCTTTTCCACCGTCAAGGGAGGTAAATTTTTCCGGACATTTTTTATAAGCAAGCAGAAGGTCCATTACGGCTTTTGTTCCGGCAACTATATAACGCCCGTAATCGCCCGCATCATGCCAGCCACCCTGAACATTTTTCTTTTCGCCGCTTCCGTAAACCTCGGCTACCCCTGTATGGCATATACCCTGACCACAGCGGGAATCTGTAAAATATTTGAGAACTGAAAGAGAAACTTCAGAATAAACTGAATCAGAAATAGAAAAAATGTAGCTTTTGGCCTCGCCGATTTTTACAAAATATTGGCCGGCCTCATTTACTTCGGAAAAATCACCGCTAAAATAACCGCCACCCGAAAGCTCATCCTCTGCAAGCGCTTCCAGAGCTCCGCTGTAAACAAGGCTGCCATCTTTCCGGCAGAGAGAAAATTCCTTTGCGTCGCCCTTTGTTTTTTTGCTTACATAAACAGTTTTGCTGTCGAAAGGTCTGTAACCAATCTGATTAATAAAAATTTCTGACTCTTTCATAGCATAAGGTTATACAGATTTTCAGAATAATTAATTGAATAAAAGTCTATTCTTGTGGTAAATCTTGGGGTGGAATGCTTAGCCTAAAATCCGCACATTAATTGTGCCAGCGGATAATTCAGACTTTGCTTAGAACCATCCTTTGAAATCAAATTGATTTTAACAATGCTTTCGCTGACTTCTTTTGCGGCTGCTTCGCCATAAAAAGAGGCCACCATTTCGAGATATTCTTCTTCACTCATATATTCATTGTTAAAAACCGGGGCCAGAAAAAGGTCTAAGGTCGAGCGGGTTTGTTCGTCTGCCGTATTATAAAAATCTTCCAGGCTTTTACGCTTTATTTGAGCCGAAAGCTTTCCTTTTTCTGATTTTATGACGCCGGAAGTAAAAATATAAGAGGTCTGCTTTTTATCGCACATATTTATGAGTACATTACCGCCCTCTTTCTGATTTACCTTTACATCAGCAAAACCTGCCTTGGCAAGCTCATAGGTAACTGAATCAACGTCTATTATGGAATCCGGATTACCAGAAGCAGAGCTTATCATCTTTGTAAAGGCCTGCCCTGCCCCGCCTTCGAAGGTTATGTTCACACTGTCATCTGGCTGCACGGCGAGCGTTACTTCGGTAGTGCAGGAAACAAAAAGAGAAAGAAAAATTAATAAAAAAATAGTCATTCCGAACCTGTTTCGGAATCTTCTTTCGGCTGCTGAAACAAATTCAGCCTGACGATATTTCTTCTGTTCCATCATTTACTTAAACAAGCTTCCGGGGTTTAAGGTTACCCTTACGCCTGTAAAAAATATCAGGCCCGCAGAAACAGAATTTGTAAATGAAAGCGCAGAATTATCCGGCTTATTGAAAATTGTATAACTGATATCCTGAACTATCTGTCCCTTTACCTTACCCATTGTTACAGCCGGTGTAGAGAAGGAAAGTCCAATTACCCCAGGGAAAAATGAAGGCTTAATTTCTTCCCCGGTAACCATCATATGAGGATTTCCAAAGGTAATTACCGGGCCCGCATAAAATCTGAAATAATCATTTACTGTTGCGGAAAAAAGCAGAGGTATCTGGAAAACTCCAAGCGGATAGTTAAGACGTAAGCCAAAACCAAAGCCAGGCTCTAAAACCCATTTTGTATAGCGGACATTGGTCTGTAATTCGAGGCCGCGCCACTGGAACATAAAGGAATTCGGTGAAATCAGAGACCAGTTACAGTAGAGAGAAGCATCTGCGGCAAGAACATTGAGTCCTTCTGCCTCAGGATTATAAAAGCTGCTGCCCTTAAAGTTTACGTTACTTCCTGCTACAGAGCCCTTATCCTCGTTAAAATCCTCTTCTTCAAAATCATCTGAATCTAAGCTGTCTGAAGCATCCGAACCACGCCCCTTATTCTTTCCGGAAGGTAAAAACTGTCCGCAGGCCACATATTTTGGCTTCCAGTAATCCAGCTTGAGAGAAGAAATAATAACACCTGTATTCGGACCATCACTGATTGCGGAAATGAACTGATTATTTCCTATATAAATACCAACATGAGTAATTGGCGCTGTATTATTCGTCTTAAAAAAGAGCAGATCACCAACTTCCTTATCTTTATCCGGAATGACACGGCTGTAATTGTAAATTGCCTTTGCGGTTCGCGGAAGCTGCTTTTTAACTGATTCTCGCGCACAATAATAAACGAGGCCTGAGCAGTCAAATTTATCAGGTCCAACGGCGCCAAGCACATAAGGCGAGCCTACACATTTTTTAGCCTCAGCAACAAATTTTTCGCGCATAACCTGAGCTTCGGCCGGACTTGTATCTTCTGCACAAAGCTTTACACAACAAAGGCAAAATACCAGAAGCAGGAGCGAAAGTGTTTTTTTGGCGGCCGCACGGGCACTCTTATCAGCTATAAAAGCCTTTACATCATCAAAAATCTTCATATTTATATTGTCGTATTTTTTTGTATAACACTTTATTTTTTGCGTTACGAGGAATTGTGGTGTAAAATATTAGCTATGGCAGACATAAACAATATTCCATGGAAATATCTTGATGATTTCAGGGGCACAGACTTTAAGGGCGAATGGCCTACCTTCCCGGAGCTTGTGCGTATTCAGACAAAACGAAACGGTGAAAGACCTTGTTTTGTTGCTTTTGATGGACCGGAGGATTCAAAGCGCAGCCTTACCTATAACGAAGTGCTTGCAAATGTTGAAGCTCTGGCAAACTGGCTCACTGCAAACGGACTTAAAAAGGGCGACCGCGTAGCCGTAATGGGAAAAAACTCTCCCGAATGGGCAACCGCCTACCTTGCAACACTTTTTGCCAGCGGAATTGTAGTTCCAGTTGATAACGGACTGCACGAGCCTGAGGTTGTAAACATTGTTAATACAGCCCAACCTGATTTTGTTTTCTGCGATGACGAAAAGGTAGAAATATATACAAAGAACTTTCCAAAGCTCAAGGTTTATTCTATAAATCCGGAAGCAAATGAACGCTTTATTTATAATCTTAAAGCTGCAGAAGTCCCGGCTGATAAAAAGAACGAACCTTGCAACGAATATGATACTGCCGCAATTCTTTTTACCTCTGGAACAACAGGAAAACCAAAGGGTGTAATGCTTTCTCACAGAAACCTTATTTCCGACGGTTTTATTGCCCAGCGCCATTTTAACCACTACAACACAGATGTTTTCTATGCCCTTCTTCCGATTCACCACGCTTATACAATGCAGGCAGCCTTTATAAATCCTTTGATGACTGGTGCTTCGATTGTCTTTGGTAAGAGCATGGCTGTTTCCAAGCTGCTTCGTGAGCTTAAAGAGGGAAAAATCACCGTTATGCTGGGTGTTCCTCTTCTATATAATAAGCTGCTTTCGGGTATCCGCAAGGGAATTAAGGCTAAGGGACCTCTTGTTGCAGGTATTCTTGGCTTTATAAGCTGGCTTTCCTTTGTAATCAAAAAGCTTTTCCATGTTAATCCTGGAAAACGCTTTTTTAAGCCTGTTCTCGAGCAGGCAAGTATTTACACCCTGCGTGTTGCAATTTCCGGTGGCGGCCCTCTTGCCGCCTCTGTCTGCCGTCAGTATAACTCTATGGGTATTGATTTTATTCAGGGCTACGGTCTTACAGAAACCTCTCCTATTATTGCCCTGAATCCGGTTGAGCACTTTAAGATTGAAAGTGTAGGCCGCGCCTTTACTCCTTACGAAGAAGTAAAAATTCTGAATCCGGAAAAGGTAATTACAAAGAAGGGAATAGAAGAGGTTGGAGAAATTGCCGTAAAGGGGCCTATGGTAATGCAGGGCTACTACAATATGCCGGAAGAAACCAAGGCAATGTTTACCGAAGACGGCTTCTTAAAAACCGGTGACCTTGGCAGTATTGATAAGGAAGGCTACATTAAGCTTTGCGGCCGTGCAAAGAACCTGATTGTTACAAGCGGCGGTAAAAATGTTTATCCGGAAGAAATCGAAGACGCCTTCCAGCTTTACGACGAGGTACAGCAGATTACTGTCCGCGGTTACTATTCTGATGAAGAAAAAACCTCTGAAGAAATTGAAGCTTTGATTTACCCTAGTGATGATTTGTTCAAGAGTCTCGGAGTTGAACGAAATAATGATTTTGTTCAGGACGAAGTTATGGAAGCAATTCAGAAAATTGTAAGCAAGGTAAACAAGGGCTTCCAGGCTTATTCGCAGATTTC
>CAMNGG010000119.1 GCA_946537975.1 uncultured Treponema sp.
TGCTTCGGCGGTTTGAGCCTGCTCCCTGCAGCGTGCCTCCCAGACTGCGTCTTCGTTTACAAGTGTGTAACCTACATCAAAAAATAAAACTTTCACTCACCTGCCTCCGCTTCTTTGCAATTTACAAGTATGCGTTTTAGATATTCTTCGAATTCTTTGATTTCACTGGGGGAGAAGCCTTTGTAAAAAAGTTTGTTCTGCTCTTTTGAGACTTCGGGAATTTTTGATTTGAAAATCTCGTCCTTGCCGGTTCGGGAAATGAGTGTGGCACGCTTGTCGTCTGGACTTGGGATTCGCTTAACATAACCGTCGCGTTCCAGGCGATCAATAATTCCTGTAAGGGTTGCCTTGTCCAGACTTGTTTTTTCAACGAGTTTTTTGATGGGAATATTGTCTTCGTTCCATAGGGCAAAAATCACACGGCCACGCGCACCGGCTAAATCTTCCAGACCATTGCGGCTTAAGACATCATACCATACGCGCTGGTTCACCTGATGGATTTGTGAGATAAGAGTTCCGCCTTCTGTGCGTCCCTTTTTCATCGCTGGCTCCTAGTCTTCCTTTGAACTGGTTGCTACCGGCTTTACTGGCTGTCCAAAGTTATGGATTTTTCCTCCACTCCAGCAATGCAGATATTTTGTTGTAAATTTGAGAAGTGTGTAATCAGGATCTTTTGCTCCCTTATGATAATAAATGTACCAGCCGGCCTGCCAGAAATCTTCTTTTATAGCCTGGTCTGTAACCTCTTCAATTGTACCGATTGCAGACACACCCTTGAACTTTTTTGGAAGAACGAAATAAAGGCAGACATTTTTGTTTTCGCGAATCTGGCGAATCTTTCGGGAGGAAGTGTTTGTTGTAAAATAAATTGTGAGAGTTTCGCTGTCCACAGAAATAGCCTTGTCTTTTAGCTTTGGATATTTCTTCGGATTTGCAAGATTCAGAAGCGCGCGAATTTCAGGAAAACCTTCTGTTTCATCTTTTCCGAAGGTTGCAATCTGAGCACATTCAGATGACTGAATTATCTTAACAGCGTCTTTAATTTTCATTTTATCACTCCGTAGTATTAGTTTGCATACAAACTATATTATAGAAATGACTATTTTGCAAGTATTTTCTTCTTCCAGTAATTTTCTTCCATCATGTCAACGCCAAGGAAATTACTAAAACGGGTAAAGGCGTTTCCTATGGCAGAAATCATCTGGTCCTTTACAACGACTCCCGGCTCCCACCACCAGTTTTTGATTTGCAGAGGATTTTTTCCGCGGTTAGGCTCGGGCTCAAAGCGGGCAATAAATTGATTTTTATAAAGCACCGGAAGAACATAATAACCAAACTTTCTTTTTGCAGCAGGAGTGTAGACTTCCCAGGAATATGAGAAATTGAAAATCTCTTCTATAAGCCCGCGGTCCCAGATAAGATTATCCAGCGGGGCTATGAAGTTTACGATGTTTTTTCGAGCGGGTTTGCCAAGCAGGTCGGCGTCTTCTGAACGGATATAAAACTTTTCTTTTGAATCTTCAATCTGAAGTTCTAAAAGCTCGCCGGCGTCTACAAGCTCATTTATAAGTTGAGTTCGCAGTAATTTATCAGAGACATAAAAGCCAAGCCAGGTGCCACCGTTTTTATTCCAAACCAGGCCAATAGCTCCTATGCGGCGCTTAAGATACCAGCTGGCAAAATCTTTGTCGTCTTTGAAAGGGTCTGTCTCATTTAATATTTCAGCCGGAAAAAGTCTTTCTGCCAGATCATAAATCTTGTGATTTTTCTGCTTACTGCTTATTCCAAGAATACCGGAATGATATAGATAATCCAGGGCGGCACTGGAAAGCTTTTTGTGTCCCCAGCGTCCTGAATCTACACTCTGACCTATGTTTATTTTACTTGCAGGAAGAGGGCCGTTTTTACTGATGTAGTCTTTTATTTCATTCAGCAAATCCAGGGCCGCCAGTGATTTTCTCCATGTTAGAATATCCTTTAGCTGCTCCACGGTTTTCTGTCTGATTCTTGTCATTGCAGGATAATCTTGTGTCGGGATAATGGATATCATTTTGTCTGCGGCGTCGTAAAGGGAGCGGTCTTTGTAAAGCAGATCTTGTAAAACTTCCGAACGATAGTTAGTTATACGAGACTGCAAAACCAGATCTGCATTGCGGCCAACAACATCTAGCGGGTCAAACTGAACGCAGCGGACTTTATTAAAATAATCCAGAACTCCTTCCGGACCTTTGCGTTTTTCTGCTCCGTTCAAACCCTGATAATTTACGAGGAAATTTCTTGCGTCTTCTTTTGAAATCATTTCCATTTATAATTCACTCTCTTTTAATTTTGCCCAGGTTTTTAGTACTTCAAATAATTCGTCAAAATTGTCTGCCTTATAATCAATATCATATTCCTTCATAGATTTTTCAATCTCGCCCTGAGGCATAAACCAGCAGGATGTAAGCCCCGCGTTTTTTGCACCAAGCATATCCGAAGAAAGGGAGTCTCCTATAACAATGCAGTTTTCCTTTGGCTCAGCAATTTTGTTCAGGACAATATCAAAATATTCTTTTGCAGGTTTTGAATAAGCCATTGCCTCGCTTACAAAAGTTTCCTTTATATACTGATTAAGACCTGTAGATTCCAGACGGCCCTGAGCATTTACAACGGCTCCATTTGTAATAATATAGATCCTGGCATTCTTAATCTGGCTGCTAATTTTTTTTACAAAGTCCAGCGCCCCATCCATAAGAACTCCGTTCCGGGCCATCTCCTTTATAAAGTCGCTGTTGATTTTTAGCAGATCCATTTTGCTTGTGTCAGCGCCGCATTTTTCAAAGAGAAGTTTAAAGCGGGTTTCAAAAAGCTGGCTTCTTGTAATCTTTTCTTTTTCCAAATCAAGCCAGAGCTCCTTGTTTCGGGTCTTAAAATATTCATAAAGCTGGTCAGAAAAATCAAAGCCGTTTTGAGTCACAATTATCTTTAAGGCAATATATTCTGATGCGTGAAAGTTTAATAAAGTCTGATCCAGGTCAAAAAGAAAATTGAGGTGATGCTGCTTTTTTAATTCTTCCCACTCACTGCGGTTAATTGCATAGGCGTAAGAAATTTCATTTTTAGGGTCCGGATATTCCTTCACTTTTTTCATGCCATTTGCAAGAGCTGTAGAATAAGAAGCCACGTTTGTATATTTCATGTAAGAATAAATTGTGTCGTACTTTGTGTTTTCAAAAACCCAGTCGCGGACAGCCCGGGCAGCCTCTTTTGCAAATCCACGACGCCAGTATTTTTTGTGAATATGATAACCAATTTCCGGAAGCAGCTGATCGTCAATATTCTGCAGCGTAATTCCGCAGTCGCCGATAAACTCGCCTGTTTCTTTTAGAACTACAGCCCAAAGTCCCCAGCCATATTTCTGATAATTTTCAAGATTCCATTCAATCCAACGTCGGGTTCGGGCCTGGTCAAAAGGAGCAGGATAATGCTGCATAGTTTCCGGGTCGGAAATGATTTCGTAGAGGGCATCAAAATCATCCATTGTGTATTCGCGTAAAATTAGACGCTGTGTTTCTAACTGCATTTTTATATTACCTCTTAAAGTTTTGATTTTTAAATTTGTTTTTTATTTTCTTTGGCTTGTGCAAATCCGCATGACTCCATTTACAGTAAGTACACCTTGAGTTTTCTTTATAGCAGGAGAAGCCGGCGGAATAAAAAATGCAGACTCTATATTTTTGCTTTCAATTTTCCCCAGATTTGTGATGCTATAGCCTTTGGCCTTATCGTAGTTGAAGAAACTTGTACCTATGAACTTTGCGGCTTTGCTGTCAAAGGCTCCACGACTTGAAATCATTGCGGCATCTAAGAGACCTGGCTCCAGAGAGGCGTAACATTGTAAAACGAGATAGAGCTCTTTTGGAGAATTCAACTTTTTCTGTATTTGATTATGGACTTTTTGGGCAAGAGAAAAGATACCTGTGGAGTCAGTGGACATTCCCTGCTTGAGCTTCACACTAAAGGCTGTCGCATAATTTCCAAGTGCTCCCGGATTATAACATTCAAGCTGCTTTCGTAAATCACAGGCCATTACAATGCTGTCTGCTTTTTCTTCTGTAAACATTTTTGCAAGAAGATAGTCATTTATGGAAACCTTGTGTGCTTTGCATTGTGCGTGGAGGTCGGCGAGTTTTTCAGAACTAACAACCACAAGCGAATGATCAACACAATCCTCCTGCAAAAACTTATCTGCAAAGGAGTGATATTCTTTATAAGAAAGCTGATGCTTTTCTTTTTTCCATTGACGATTTGCATGATTTACAAGAGCCTGACTTATGAAAGAAAGCTTTGAGTTCGCAGGTAAATCTTCTTTTGTAATTAAATGTTCTGGGGCGGCTTTAGGCTCAATGCCATCAGCATAAAAATCTGCAAACTCCTGCACAAGTCCAAGTGCACCACGCCCGTCTGCCAGGAGGTGATGAAAAATGAAAAGAAGGACTGTTCTGTCTCCGGCCTTCCAGACTGCAATTTTCAAAAGACCTTCACTAAAAAGATTCCAGTCGTGGGCGGTGAGTTTCTCGAACTCTTCAATAATTTTTGGAGAAGCGATGACATCTCCAACTGCAGCAGTTCCTCTTCCATCTTCTGATTCAAAAGTTTTCTCGCTCTCATCACCAAGCTCACCCGCGAAAATCACTTGAACCTGTGCCTGCTCTTTCACATCATAAAAATATGAGTTACTCTCTTTTTCATAACCCAGCCGGGCTCTTAAAAACGGATGCGCCTCCGCCAGCCTCGCTACACTCTCTTCAATTCTCTCTTTATCAAAAGCCTTCCCAAGACTCGCCGCAATCCCAAAGCACATGTTAGGACAGACTAAATGAGCACGTTCTGTAAATAAGTATTCCATCTTCACACTTCCAGAGTTTTCATTGGCTGGCCCCAGCGGCCAAGCTCACGACCATCAATAGAAGTATAAGTTGTTTCGCCGGCAGTAATAACGGGTGCTGCAAGTTTAAGCCGCTCAATAAATGGCAGGCTCTTATCTTTGAGTTTTTCTTCTATCATAACATTGCAGATTTCGCAAAGGAAAATATCACTGCCTTGGGCGGCATGAATTTCTTTTACGACACGAAGCTCAAAGCTGACAGGGCTTTCTGCAATCGTTGGCACATCAAGCACCTGGCCCTGCTCAATAGTCGGACAGTATTTCATTTTATCCGGATTATCACGGCCACTGGTACAACCATAATAATCAGCAAGCGGAAGAAGTTTTTCTGTTACAAGGTTCGCAGAAAAAACTCCATTCTTGCGGATTAAATCCTTTGTTAATTTTTCTTCGCCGATGCAGGCCATCACACCCATGCGAAGCTCTTTATTCACTTCTATCGTAGCATAACTGAACCAACAGAAAAGTCCGAAGTCCGGAGTTCCATCATCCTTTTTGGTTCCATATAAAAAGAGCGCCTGTGGGCAAAAATCATTTCCTAATTTACCTTTTACTTTTGACATTTTTATTCTCCAATTTTTTATTTCAAATATGTTTTTATCAGGCTTTTCAAAAGCTTTGAAGAAAGAGGCTTAGCCGAGGTCTCCATTGTGATGATAAGATTTTTGCCTGGGAAAAATCCATTCTCAGCGTAGAGCTCAAGTTTCTCTGTAGCACGAGCGGCGTAGTCCGGATCATCCATCATACCGAAATGCTCCCAGGCAAACTCCTGTCGGGTTCGAAGATTCAGACAATAAAAATCAGGATGAAGCTCGCAAAAATCAGCACCTGCATCAGCCTCTGGATTCCTGTCAACAAGAAGCGGGAACTCATAACTATAAGGCACCACGGCCGCCTTGAGTGCATTTGCAATAATCACCTCGGACTTAGAACGCACTTGTTCATTGTTGTCAGTAAAAAGCTGAGGCGCGTCCTCTGCAAATTTCTTGTGCCGGTATTCCACCTTGAGCCAGGCAGTGGCATAGGCGTCGTCATCCAGAGTAAGCGGCATCACAACTTCGCGGCGGGTGGATGCAAGCTTCTGGTAGACAGTGTCACAGCATTTTTCTTTATAGGCTTTTAGAAAATCTTTGAGCTCTTTTATTTCTGCTTCGATGGCTGGAATAGTTTTCTGGTCGTAATCATTCTGGACAAGAGCGCGGGCAAGCTTTTCCTGTGAGCGGGGCATGTAAGTTCCCTGTGCATCGGAAGGGGCAGAACGTTTGTAAAACAAAAGAGTCTTTCCCCGGCGCACAATACGAACAAGCCCCGAGGGATTCTTTTTTACAGCGAATTGTTTTGCTTTGAGTGCTTCTTCCAATTCTGCTATTCTTGCTTCAATTTGTGGGAGAAATAGGACTGGCTTTAATGCTTCTAGTTTTTTGATAAGGTCACTCCTTGAAAACCGCCTGGTTTTTGCGTTTTTCATACTATAAAGATAAAGGCAAAAGGCGTACGAGGCAAGTTTTTTTTCTAAAAGTCATATAATTTTGGGTTTTATATGAAAATATATGACATTTTTGATAATCATCACCCTCCCGATTACGAATCAAAGGGTGATTTATAAGGAAAAGTCATATAAATTTGCATATTTATTAAAATTATATGACGTTATGAAAAATTAGTGGCTTAATTTTATTTTAATTGTCATATAATTATCAACTTTTTTCATAATTATATGACATTTACACCATTTTTTCTTTGTTGATTACAAAACAGATGCTGCTATTTATCAATAAAATCATATAATTTAATTATTTAATCCAAATTATATGATTTTTCCTAAGAGTACAGAAGCATTTTTGTTCTAAAAGTCATATAATATGTTAGTTTTTATCAAAATATATGATTTTTACAACAAAAGGTCTGGGAACGCGGACATTGCGAGGGCGTTAGAATCTTCAAATTAAGTTTCGTGAATGTGATTCTTGATTCCTTTGTTTGGAGTTTGCGGCAGGGCTGACGTTGCGGCGAAGCCTTGGTGCGGGGCGATCTGGTGGCTTAAAAGGGTAAAGTCCATTTTTAATAATCTTTTAGTTTCAAGATAAACGCTTTTTTAGATTCGCCGTCAAAGCCAAGATTTTTATAAAACTGATGAGCTTCTTTTCTCCAACTGCCACTCTGTAAAATCACTTTGTAACAGTTGTTCTCGCGGGCAAACTCAATTGCCATTTCCATGACTTTATGGCCAAGCCCCTGCCCGCGATATTCTGAGTCGGTTACAACATTTTCTACAAAGGCAATGGAAGAGCCTAAGCGGGTAAGATTTGGAATTATCAGACAGTAGCAGGTTGAAACTACTTTGTTGTTTTCCACTGCTCCGAAATATTTAATTTTCCTGTTCCCTTCAATTTCATCTTTCCAGATTTTGCGGGCGTCTTCTACTGAATAGTTTCCGTTAGCGCCGTCTAACTGTTTGTATAATTTGATAAGCGATTCAAGGTCGTTTTCATTTAATTCTCTGAGTTCCATTTTTTTGCCTCGGTTTTGTATTTATGTTTTTTTTATAGGAATGGCTTATGCTTTAACTAAATAATAAGTTAGAATATGTTTATAAGCAAGGGCGTTATACGTTCGCTTTCGCTCACTATCAAGTTTCCTTCGGAAACTTGCGGGGAATTACCGGGGGCGTTACGGGGTGTCCCCCGCTAGAAGGGGTGGCGAGCAACGAAGTGCAGCCGGCTCAGGCACAGCCTTCGCCGAGACTCGCTAAAAACAGTCCACTGGACTGTTTTTGCCCTGCTTTGCAGGGCCGCTCCCTAAGGGGTCGACTTC
>CAMNGG010000120.1 GCA_946537975.1 uncultured Treponema sp.
GCTTCTCCCTGATTAAAGATTTTTGTTATATTCGATAATTTAATTTCTCCAGACATTTCATTCTCCTTGTGCGTGTATTATGTGGGGGCGTTGCGGGGGCTCACCCCCGCAGAGGGGGTAGCGGAAAACGCCGCAGGCGGTTGGAGCGAGGGGGAGACTTCCCCCACCTCGCTACCACTTAATGAGTCCTTTCTGCCAGTTGAGCAGCTTACCTCTTACCTTAAAGAGCACTGTAATAATCACAGTACAGAAAACTGCAATCATAAGCAGGCCGGCGTAAACTCCGCTGTAAAGCATCATTGCTTTCTGGTAACTGATGTACCAGCCGATTCCATATTTTGCACCGAACATTTCAGCAGTCATAAGGGCAATAAATGCGGCACAGATTCCGTTGAAAGTTCCCTGAAAAATATTTGGCAGGGCAGCAGGAACTGCAATACGGAAAACCTGAAAGAAGGTTCTGGCTCCAAGGGTTTTACCGACTTCGAAATATACCTTGCTTGTGTTCTGAATACCCGAGCTTGTCATCAGCTGAACCGGAAACCAGACTGCGAGTGCGATAATGAAAACGCTGGCCCCAAAAGGAGTAGGGAAGGTTGTAAGAACAAGTGGAATCCAGGCTGTAGCCGGAATTGGACCTATCAGTTTGATATATGGATTAATCCAGTAATAAACTTTCTTTGAAAAGCCAAGAAAAACGCCGGTAATAAAACCGACTGTCACTCCCCAGAAAACGCCGAGGAGTAAGAGTCGGAAGGAATACCATATACATTTTCCAAGCAGGGCTGTCTGTTCTATAAAGACTGCAAGAATGTTGTCGTAGCTTGGAAAAAAAATCACGGGCAACAGGGCAAACTTTGCAGTTATTAAATTGATGACAATTACAAGGCCTGCTGTTCCTAAAAGGAAAGGCCCCTTGTATTCAAGAGAAGATTGAAGTTTTTTTACGAAAAAAGAAAGAATAAAAAAGATTGAAGCCAGCGCCAGGAGGATAAGCAGAAGCCTGTTATAATATGAAACTTTTGCTACTGGATGAAGACTGCTGTTTGGAATAAGGTTATGAACTGCAAGGGCAATAATAACTCCAAGAATTGGAAATGCTCTGTAGAGAAGTGATTTTATGGTGTATTTAATTTTTGCTGATGATTTCATTAATAACCTCTTATATATAACCTAGTATCATACTAGGTTATATATGTTTTTGGCCTTTTTCACAAATATATTTTTTTTATAAGAGGTATAGGAAAAAGCTATAACCAAGATGATTGGATTGATGGAAGCCCTGTGACGAAGCAATCCATCTGAAGAAAATCTTTTCTGCTGGCTGGTTGGCTTTTGGGAGGCCCTGTTGGAATTGAAACGATTGGGCCAGCGAGTCTGCTTAAAAACTGCGAGTCTGTTTTGCTTTTATTCTTGATTCAAAAAATCAATTGCGTAGAAGGTGTATAAAGAAACCGACTGAAGCAGTGCATCTTCATCTATATCAAATTTTGAATCGTGATGGGCTGCGGTTGTTCCTTCTTTTGCGGGATTTCCTGTACCAAAATAAGCGTAGGTTCCCGGCACCTTGATGATATATTCTGCAAAGTCATCGCCACCAAGAGAAGCCAGGCGGTTTTTAATTACATTCTCTTCGCCAAAAAGTCTGACGGCGGTTTTCTGAACTTCTTCTGTTGAAGTCTGGTCGTTGATAAGGGGTGAGGTGAAATCTTTATATTCAACTTGGGCATCTCCGCCAAAAATCTGTGCTGTCTGTTTTGCCATATCTGAGAGCAGCTGCTTTGTTCTCTCGCGGACTTCTGGTGTAAAGGCTCTTATAGTTCCTTCAAGCTCTGCCTTTTGTGCTACGATATTGTAGGCGTCTCCCGCAGTGATTTTTCCAATTCCTACAAGAACATTATCCATTGGAGAAGTGCGGCGGGTTATCAAAGCCTGAGTTGAGATTACAATCTGGCTTGCAATGTAGGCGGCATCAGAACCTAGTTGTGGTGTTGAAACATGAGCCGGCGCCCCCTTTACTGTGATTTTGAACCAGTCTACGCTGGCGTTGTTTGGACCTGGAACTACTGCGACTTTTCCAGCAGGAACATTTGACGCGGCGTGCATGCCAAAGGTTCTGTCTGCGCCGTCCAGGTAGCCACCATCTGCAAAGATTCTCGCTCCATAACCGATTTCTTCGCCGGCCTGGAAGGTAAGGCGGATTGTGCCCGAGAATAAATCTTTGTGAGCGTTGAGAATGCGTGCCGCTCCAAGAAGGGATGCAGTGTGGGCATCGTGACCGCAGGCGTGCATGCGGCCGGGTATTTTTGATTTATATTCGCACTCGTGACTTTCCTGAATTGGCAGGGCGTCTATGTCGGCGCGAAGGACTATTGTTTTTGAAGGGCCACCAGCGCTGCCCTTAATTTCTGCATAAACGCCGGTGTCTCCGACGCGTTTATGAGCCAGACCAATTTTATCCAGTTCCTCTTCGATTTTAAGGGCAGTCTGAAATTCTTCTTTTGCGATTTCAGGATTCATGTGAAAATGACGCCGCAGAGAAACAATATACTTGTGGTCTTTTTTGATTTCTTCACGAAGTTCTTTTTCTATGCTTTCTGTCATTTTCATATCCTCCATAAAAAAGGCGGACTTAATAGCCCGCCCGATTTCAGTAATTTTTTACCACTTAATAGCCTTATCAACTGTCTTTACAGTTTCAGCAGCCTTTTCAGCACTTACAGTCTTGTAGTTGAATGATGGGAAGAATGCCTCTTCGAATCTTGAAAGAAGGTATTCTGCAACTACCTGTGACTGATAAGCCTTTACAATCTTCTTGTAAACTTCGTTATCCTTATCCTTTGTGCGTGCAACAATGATATTTACATATGGGTTATCTCCGCTTTCAGACTGCTTTTCGATGATGAGTCCGTCCTTTGAAGGAATAAGGCCTGTAGGAATTGCATAAGTTCCGTTGATTGTAGCTCCGGCGTAATCGTTGAGAGTCTGTGGAAGAGTATTTGCTGTCTGTGGAACAACTTCAACATTATAAACAAACTCTGTAATGTCCTTGAGCTCTGGTGTATAACCTGCTGCTGGATCAACCTTGATAAGTCCTGCTGCTTCAAGAAGCTTAATTCCGCGGCTAAGGTTTGTACCGTCACTTGGAATTGCAAACTTGAGGGCACCTGCTTTTACAGTCTTGCTGCCGTTTGTTCCTGCTGCCTTTTTGATTTCATCAAGGCTCTTGTATTTCTTTGAATACAAAGTAAGAGGGGCAATCAGAGTGTCTCCGATAACTGTAAGGTCATAACCATTCTTACCTGCATCGTTATTCAGATAAGCCTTGTGCTGGAAAGCGTTCAAATCAATGTCGCCGGAATTTAAAGCTTCGTTTGGAAGATTGTAAGCGCTGAATTCAACAAGCTCAATTTTAATTCCGCTGTTTTCCTTGTCCAGAACATACTGAACTGCTTTCCACTGGTCATTGTTGGCACCGCAAACACCAACCTTTACCTTCTGAGTTTTAGCTTTCTTTGCAGCAAAAGCTCCGCTTGAGAGAACTCCTGCAATAAGAAGCAGGGCAAAAATCTTTTTTGTATTTTTCATAATTCAATTTCTCCTTTTTTTGATTTATGATTTATTTTCAGGATTCCCTACGGAGTCCTTTTGTACATGTTTAAAGAGCTCTCTGTTTGTAGTTTTCTTTGCAAGCAGAGAACCGGTAAATTGCAGCAGACAGATAAAAATCAACAGTATGATTATGCAGGCATAAATGATATCCTGATGATTAAGACCCTGACCATAGTTGATGGCAAAGTCTCCAAGTCCGCCGGCTCCTACAGCACCAGCCATAGTTGTAAGACCAACAAGAGAGATTGCCGTAATTGTTGTAACGCGGATAAGCTCCGGCACAGATTCATGAAGATAAACTCGAAAAATTAAACCAAAGGTTCCGCTTCCCATACTGCGGGCTGCCTCAGCCTTTCCTGGGTCTACATTTTCCAGAGCTGTTTCTACCTGACGTGAAAAGAAAGGCACCGTTCCAAAAATCAGAGGAATAATGGCACCTTTTACTCCGATTGCAGTTCCCACAATTGAGCGGGTAAAAGGAATCAGAAAAACCAGCAGAATTACAAAAGGAATGGAGCGGAAAAGATTTATAAATACACTGATAATAGTGTAGAGAATCTTGTTCGGCTTAATTCCATCCTTCTTAAAAACAATCAGAAGCACACCAAAAATCAGGCCAAGCACAAAAGAAATTGAACCCGAAATGATGAACATCTGAAAGGTTGCAAGGCAGTTATTCAAAAACTTATACCAGTAGGCATAAAGGTTTGGAAAGATTTTTTCGAATGTCTCCATATTAGTTTGCCTCCTTTGAGTCTCTTACATTATCAGCAAGCTCTGTCACCTTTACCTTCTGTTCAGCAAAATTGGCAATGGCAGCTTCAATATTTTTCTCTTCGCCTTTAATCACAACAATGATTTCACCAAGAGGCGAGTCCTGAATCATCTCAACATTTGCAAGCACAATATTAAGGCGCACATTGAACTGCTGGGAAACAAGAGAAATCAAAGATTCTCCAACCGAGTTCTTCAAGAAGGTCAGTTTAATCAGTCTGCCGCCTTCAGCCGGATTATTTACGCGAGGGTCATTTACCAGTGTTGAAACCTTTGCCAGAGAAGACTGGGAAGCAATAAACTTTTTTGTAATCTCCTGCTTAGGTTCAGCAAAGATAGAATAAACATCGCCTTCTTCTACCACGCGGCCTTTTTCCATAACGGCAACCCTGTGGCAGATAGATTTAATTACGCTCATCTCATGAGTGATTATGATGATTGTAAGACCAAGCTTTTTATTCAGTTCCTTAAGAAGATTCAAAATAGAGGCCGTTGCTTCAGGATCAAGAGCGCTTGTGGCTTCATCAGAAAGCAGAACCTTAGGATTGTTTGCAAGGGCTCTGGCAATTGCGACACGCTGTTTCTGACCGCCCGAAAGCTGACTTGGGTAAACATTGCGTTTATCGCTCAAATCAACCAGCTCCAGAAGTTCTGTTACCCGGGCTTTAATTTCTTTTTTTTTAAGGCCATTATACTTAAGCGGATAGGCTACGTTGTCAAAAACTGTAGAACGGTCAAGGAGATTAAAGTGCTGGAAAATCATTCCGATTCCACGACGCACCTTTTTCATTTCATGATTTGTTTTGCGGTGAAAGTTTCCTTCGCTGTCGTGTCAGGTAAGCTGTGTCCCGTTCACCGTAATGCTGCCGGAATCAGGAACCTCAAGCAGGTTAATGCAGCGAACCAGTGTAGATTTTCCCGCTCCCGAATATCCGATAACACCGTAAATTGTGCCGTCTTCAATTGTGAGCGAAACCTTTTTCAGGGCCTCTACATCATTACCTTTGAGATGATATGTTTTATCAACGGAATCTATAACTATCATTTTATTATATCTGCCTACAAACCTAGTAAGTTAGTAGGAATATAACCTAAAAGCAGAGACTTGTCAAGCGAACATTTTTTTTCTGAATATAAAAAGCCAGATAATGTATATGATGATTACCAGCGGCCAGGCTGCCGGATATACCAGAGCAATCAAGATAAAGGAATTTGAAGTCTGGGAAATTATCAGAAGCATTATCTGGCGGAATAAAACGAATCCTACAAATGTAATAATGGTTGGACGGAATGCAATTCCAAAGCCCCGCATTACATTTGAAAAAAGCATTGAAAAACCACATAAAACAAAAAAAGGTGCAGTGAGATAAATAAAGCGTTCTGCGAAATAAATAACTTCTGCATCATCTGAAAAAAGACTGGCAAAGAAGTTTGCCTGAAAAATCAATAACAGACTTAAAATACTGATAACGCTGAAATTAAGT
>CAMNGG010000121.1 GCA_946537975.1 uncultured Treponema sp.
GGTCTGTAACTTCTTCATTCTCCCAGTTTCTACAGCTTTTGCGGAAGATGGTATATATTTAGGCTGCGGAGTAAATCAGATAAAAAATAAATATGCGGCAATTTTTATTCCGGCCTTTTTCTTTGCCCTGCAGCACAGTTTCATTCCAACTTTGTTAGATGTAAAATTTATAATATACAGATTCTTATCTTTTTTACCACTTACAATCATTCTATGCTGGCAATATTATAAAAAAAGAAATCCATTACCAATTATGATTGGTCACGCTCTGCTCGATTTTGCGACTGTATCAATGATACTTGCTACTTCCTTAATTCCAGGCTTGTATGAAACAATGTGCAGTCTCTGATTCAGATTAAATAAATTCGGCGGCGGCTTCTATGTCACCACCTTTTTTTATTCTGTCTTCAAGAACATCTGTTATTCTAAGAGAAATCATTTTATTTGCTTCAAGAATTCTTTCGGAAATTATTTCACAGTGAATAAAATTATCAGTTACTGCATGATATATGAATTTTCCAACCCCACTTTTTGCGGACATGGCTAAAGGTCTCTTTACGGTCTCTAAGACAGCCTTATGTTCACTTCCAGAAAAACTTCTTACATATTTTATTTTTTGATTTATAGCCCATTCAGTAAGTCGTTTTGCGCGTTCACCGGAAACTGACTGAGCTACTTTATTTTTCATACTGGCAGCTGTTGTACCCGGACGTTCTGAAAATGGAAAGGCATGCACCCAGGCAAAATCACATTCAGAACAAAGCTGCATTGTTTTTTCAAAATCTTCATCGCTTTCACCGGGAAAACCTGTAATGATATCACAGGCAATAAAAGGTCTTTCTTTGGCTTTTCTAAGTTTCTGGCAGGCTTTAATGACAGACTCTCTGCTGTAAGGTCTGTTCATAGCTTTTAGAATTTCTGTACTTCCGCTTTGTACGGAAATATGAAAATGAGGCTGAACACGCGGATTTGAAATTACACGGCAAAAATCATCATCAACAATATCCGGATATAAACTTGAAATTCTAAAATGTACTTTTTTTGTATTTTCTAACAGAAGAGACAGCAATTCTGTAAAATTGCAAAAACCGTCTTTATAAGCACCTTTATACTGGCTGATATTTACCGTAGTCAGAACAACTTCATCATGTCCCTTCTCTTCCAGCTCTCGAACGCGATTTATTGCTGTTTGAACATCAAGAGAAACGCTGTGCCCCCGCGCAATATGAATGGCACAAAAGGCACAGTTATTATTGCAACCGTCCTGAATCTTTAAGCTTGCACGACTGTGTGACAGGAAAGAAGTTGCAGAAAGCTTAAAAGAATCTTCCGGAACACCAGCTTTTAATTGAGGCAGAGAGGCAATTTCTTTTTCAATAAGTTCTGAAAAAGCTTCAGCCTGCCATTTTTCGGCAAGTGATTTTTTAAGAAGCTCTGGAACTTTAGAAAGCCTGCTTTTCATCTGTCCGCCGATTACGCAAATTCTGGAATCTATAGCTTTAATTTCTTCTGGGGAAAGCTGGGCATAGCAGCCTGTTACAAGTATGGCAGCCGAAGGAAATTTTTTAAGCATAAGACGGATTATACGACGGGCTTTCTGTTCAGATTTTTGAGTTACTGTGCAGGTATTAATTATTGCGAGACAGGTGTCCTTATCTGTTTCTGAAGAGGAAGTCAAGCCTTCCATAGAAACTGAAAAATTTGCATCTGTAAAAAAACGGGCTGTAGCCTCACTTTCTATCTGATTAAGGCGGCAGCCCAATGTTTCAATATGTATCTGACTCACGGTGTTAATATAATTTTACTGAAGTTTTGCGTTAACTCTCTCTCGACCACGAGAAGCATCAACAGAAGAAGAATTCAATCTCAAGGCTTCATCGTAAGCAGAAACAGCTTCATAATAATTACCGGCCATCTCTCTTGCATAACCGAGACGAACCCACCAGGTATCAAGAAGAGGTTCTTTTTTTACGGCAGAAGAAAGTGCTATATCAGCATGCTGATAACGAGCCTGGCGGATAAAAATTTCTCCCATATAATAATATGCTATTCCAACACGGGAACCGCTTTCTGGAGCAGAAGCTACATACTTTCTGAACTGTTCCATTGCTCCTGTATTTTTTCCAAGATAATATTTTGCTTCACCGAGAACTTCAATCAAACGTAAATCATAAGGACTTACAACAAGTCCTTCAGAAGCTCTTTCTTCAGCCTCGGCATACTGCTTATTTTTTACCAGAGCCCAACACATAACTACATAGGATTCTACACGGTTAGGATTATCTACGAGTTCTTCCTCACAAACCTGAACTGCTTCTCTGTATTTTCCATTATGATATAAAACAAGGGCGTCCTGCTTTGTTGCAGAGGACTGAGCAAACAAGGTTCCGGAGGTAATTAAAACAATTATCAAAAACAGGATTTTATTTTTCATTTTCATTTCTCACCATAGAACATTTTCCGGTAAAGACACAACCAGGCTCTAGTACAACTTTACCGGTTGTAATATCCCCATCAAGAGAACCGGAAGCTGTAATAAAAATCAGTTTATTTCCGATTATATTTCCCTTAACCTTTCCGCGGATTAATACTCGGGAAGCAGTAATATCAGCATTAACAACTGCGTCCGTATCAATAACAAGATCGCTGGTAGAATCTATTTTGCCGTTTACTTTTCCACGAATCATAAAGGCTTTTTTCATTTTTATTGAACCTGTAAAAGCAATATCCTTTTCTACAATTGTATCAAAGGCTTCATCTTCCATGTCAAAAAAATCAGTGTCTTTTACATCAAACATATCTTTATTTTACCTTTTTATATTTCTTTAATCTACTAGGATTTTTTTTCTGTTATCTGTTATCGTAGTTCTTTTCTACCCACTGTTTATAAGATCCATTCAGGATATTATTAATCCAGCTGCTGTTCTTAAGATACCACTTTACAGTTTCCTGAAGTCCTTCTTCAAAGGTCATCTTGCGCTCCCAGCCAAGCTGAGTTTTGATTTTTGTACAGTCAATAGCATAGCGCTTGTCGTGTCCAGGACGATCCTTTACGTAAGTGATTGTCTTTTCTACCTCATCAACTGACTTACCAGTTGCGGCAGCAGTGAGTTCAATTACCTTGTGAAGCAGCTTAATATTCTGCCATTCATTTTCACCGCCGATGTTGTATTTTTCTCCGGTAACGCCTTTGTTTACAATCAGCCATACAGCACGGTTGTGGTCTTCTACATAAATCCAGTCGCGGATATTGTCACCCTTTCCATATACAGGAAGGTTCTTTCCGTCACGGATATTGCTGATCATAAGTGGCAGCAGTTTTTCCGGGAACTGATATGGACCATAGTTATTTGTACAGTTTGAAAGTGTGATTGGAAGACCGTAGGTATGGAAATATGCCATTACAATGTGGTCAGAAGATGCCTTACTGCTTGAGTAAGGACTGCGTGGATCATAAGGAGTGTCCTCTCGGAAGTAGCCGGTTTCACCAAGTGAGCCGTATACTTCGTCTGTTGAAATATGATGGAAAAGAACGTCATCACGGATGCTGCCATCTTCTTTCTTCCAGTAGTTTCTTGCAACATCAAGCAGAGTGAAGGTTCCCATTACGTTTGTTTTCATAAAGGCTTCAGGGCCGAGAATTGAGCGGTCTACGTGGCTTTCTGCGGCAAAGTGAATTACAGTATCAATATCATACTGCTTGAAAATACGTTCAATGTTTTCGCGATCGCAGATATCAACTTTTTCAAAGAAGTAGCGTTTTCCGCCAAACTTCTCTTCTATGTCTTTCAAAGACTCAAGATTTCCTGCATATGTAAGACAGTCTACGTTTACAACTGTACCGTCAAAGTTTGCATCATTAAAAAGATTTCCCTCAGCTGAGGACATTCCAAAAAGATAATGAATGAAGTTTGAGCCTATGAATCCGGCTCCACCAGTAATAAGAATGTTTTTTAGTTTTCGCATTCTTCTATTATATCATATATATAAATTACAGTAAACTGTAAGGAATTTGTCACACGGATTTGGAGATTCCTAACGGAATCTCTTTTTTAGGTTTCTTTTATTAAAAAAATAAAACAGAAACAGCGTTAGCTGTTTCCAAATCCGTGTGATAAATAATTACTCTGGAAGCTCAAATGGTACGGGAATTTCAAATGTTTTCTCGTTTCCATTTAGAGGTATTGTTAAACGGACTGCAGAAAGTTGCAGTCTTTTTATTTTACATACTTTCTTCAACAATTTATTCATCTTAAAATTTCCATGCTGGACGTCACCTGCAATCGGACAGCCTTGTTTTGCAAGATGAATACGAATCTGATGCATACGGCCGGTTTCCAGCTGAAGTCTTATAAGGCATAATGGAATCTCACCGGCTCCGCTTTCATTTTCATAAGGCACAGTCCATTCCTTTTCTACCTGATAATGAGTAACGGCAGCCTTAGAATCTCCGTGCTGAACAACCTCTTCATTTATAACGCCTGCTTTTGAAGGCATACGGCCGGCACAAAGAGCAAGATATTCCTTTCTGGCAACCTTTGAACCTATAAGCTTTGTCCATTTTCCCGCTGCCACAGGATTTTTTGTAACTACCATGAGTCCCGAAGTGTCTTTATCAAGACGGTGTACGAGATAGATTTTATAGCCTACCTGCTCGGCAAAATCGCGGTCTACGGAGTGTACAACCCCCTGCCCGCCCTGAACAGCAAGTCCCGCAGGTTTGTTTATAATTAATATTTCATCATTCTCGTATATAATAGGAATCATATTCATCCGATAATCATAACGGAGGCTTTCCAAAATGACAAGATTTCACAAGACCTTTGTTCGTGCTGCACTTTTTATTTCACTGTTTTTTTCTTTTTCAAATCTTTTTGCAGAAAAAATTACTGACAGAGACTTTGGCTTTTCCCTCGATATTCCGGAAGGCTTTAAAATTGCAGATTATACCCAGGACGGAATGTCTTATGTTTTTTCTCATCCCAATATTCCGGTTACCCTTGTTATGAAAATTACCGAGGAAGCCCAGTCTAAATCTGCGGCAGAAGTGCTTCAGAAAAATCTTAATAAGCTTAGTGCAAAGGGAGATACTGACTCATTTATCTGGAACGGAAGTGAATGCGGAATCAGTTCTTTTACTATGACTTTAGATGATAATTATTTCGGCTGGTCAGTTTCCGCTCCTGTTAAAATCAAAGACTATTATGTAGTTTTGCTCTGTTATGCACCAGAAAGTAAAAAAGGCTGTGAGCAGTTTATCATTTCTACAGTAAATTCACTTTGTATTGATGATGAATATCTGAATACACCGGGTATTATTACAAGCTACGCCTTTCCGCCGGAAGGACGCAAGGCTCTTTCACTTAAAATTGGTGGAAAAGACATTAAAAGTTCTGTAGACAAGGTTGATGAAGAAGCTGCTAAGTTTGTAATAGATCTTGAGTATGCAGTTTTAAATCTTTATGCAAACCATAAAATGTGGAAGGAAGCCTGGCAGCGTTATTACAGAATGATTTACCGGGATAATGCCGGACGCCTTCAGCAGACTGCCTCTGATATTTATAAGGCCTTATATCCGGAATTAAAAAAAGCAGCACCACAGGATGTGGATATTAAATACGCACAGGCTCTTTTAAGCTGGGTACAGAACTTCAGTTACGAACGTGCAAATACAAAAAATGAATCAGATTTTACAAGCCTTACGGAGGCTATCAGCGGAAAAGGAAGTGACTGCGACAGCCGCAGCATGCTGATTTCTGCCCTTTTGAATTATACGGGAATTAATACAGCTCTTTTAATTTCACGAGAATATTCTCACGCCATGGTAGTAACAGACATCCCGGCTCCGGGCCAAACCTTCACCATGGAAGACGGCCACGAATACCTGATGGGCGAAACCACCGCCAAAGTAACATGGGGCACCATCGCCGCCGACCACGCGGATAGAACGAAATGGATTTCCGTATCTTTTGATGAATAGCCTTACCCGATAATGCAAAAACTGGGCTATATATACGTAAAACATAAAGGACGTTTACGGAGCAAAAAAATACCCTCAGACAACATCATTCCCGTTGGCTGAGGGTATTATTTTTGCGGGAGTAAACGTCCTTTATTTTAGACGATTATAGCCCAGTTTTTATATTTACCGATTACGCTTTCATCAAAAGGTCGTAAACTTCCTTTTCGTTCAATGCGCCCAGCATAGCATCGCGCAAATCCTTATCCTTAAACTTAGCACTGAAGTGAGAAATAGTCTTAAGATAATAAGAATGCTGATTATAAGCCGCAGCAATCATAAAGAGAAGATTTACCGGCTGGTCATCAATAGTCTGGAAGTCCGCAATAGGCTTGCGGCAAACACCAACAGCCATTACAAGATCAGTTACAGAAGAAAGACGAACGTGAGGAATAGCAATTCCGCGTCCTATTGCGGTAGACATAAGTTCTTCACGCTTAAGGATTTCCTGAATAAGCTCTGCACCATCCTTTACCTGAGGAGCAGTTGCAAGAACATCAGCAAGCTGAACGAGAGCATCATGCTTTGAAGTCTGATTAATAAATACAATGCGGTCTGGAGAAAGAATATTTCTTACCTGAACAGTCTGTTCTGACTGTTTTACTGAATCAGAAGAAAGACGGGCATTTACCCAGTTTTCTACTTCTGACTTCTTAAAACGCCATACAGTTCCGATTTTTCCTGCTGGAATTTCACCCTTCTGGGCCCAATCATAAACAGTTCTGTCTGAAACACGAAGATATTTTGCAACTTCTTCAATTGTAAGGATATCGTCTTCCATTTTTTTCCTCGCTTTATTATTTTTTTAATCGTTTCGTTTGAAATCCTTGTAATATTTTGCATACTTTGCGGTATTTTGTCAATATATAATACCTTTAGTTTAGTAAGTCCATTTGCTCACGTGAAAAAAGCCCTCTGCCAACGGGGATGATGTTGTCATAGGGCTTTTTTCATTCCGCAAATGAACTTATAATCACTGTATTACTATAATTGATAAAATACCTTTTATCGGATAAGATAGAAGAATGAAAGCAAAAAAACATGTTGGACTTGGAATATTTCTGCTACTCTTCTTTTCAATTATTTATGTAATATTAGCAGCAAAACCTTTAAATAAAGAATACACCTTTACGCCTGTATGGAAAATCAGTACAGCAAATCCGGTAGTATCAGGCACTAACTCAAAGCCCCAGTCTTATTTTCATTTGGGGCAAACCCTCGGTTATTTTGATGATGATGGAAATATCTCTCTTTTCCAGACCTTCCCTTCTAAAGTATCAATATCAGATAAGTATTTTGCGACCTACAATTCTGAAGCAAAAAATACAGTTTTTTATAAGGCAGATGGAAGCCAGGCTGG
>CAMNGG010000122.1 GCA_946537975.1 uncultured Treponema sp.
TACAGGAATCGAAGTTCGCGTTCCATTGTTCATCAACACAGACGACAAAATCGTAATCGATACACGCGACGGTTCATTCCTCGAAAGAGCTAAAGCATAAAGCCTAAAATCGAAAATCCGTTAAAAAACGGGCTGCGAAAGCGGGCCGTTTTAGGATTATCGAAAGAATGGCTCAGAGGCAAGCTGTGCTTGCCGACTGTAATGAAAAGACCGCAAGGAGTAAATCCTGCGGTCTTTTTTTTGTCATTGCGAGGTAAAGCCGAAAATGTAAGTTAAAAAAATAAACCGGCGATTTCGATACGCCGTTTTGCGGCTACTCAATCACCGGTCTTATTTTTTAAGGATTCTGATTAATAATCCTTCTTTTCTGTCTTACGTCTCTTATTAAGAAGCTTTCTCTCGAGAGTTGTCTTCTTCTGGTGGAGGGTAGCAGAAGGTTTTTCGAAGTATTCACGCTTCTTGTATTCGCGGATAATGCCTTCTTTTTCAACCATGCGCTTAAAGCGTTTGATTGCTTTTTCAAGGTTTTCTGAATCATCAACCATGATTGTTGCCATACTGTATTCACCTCCTTTTTCCGGTGATTCCGTCGTTAAAAAATAAATGTGAGAAATAATATAATATAAAATGAAAAGTTAATCAATATGGATGCCACACGAAAATCCAATACGACTGGTCAAGGCACGCTTCGCTTAAAGCCTTGACTCAGTCGTTTTTTGGCTTGATATTTCATTTTCAAGCCAAAATCCGTGTGGAAATTTCTTTCTCAAGAGAACTGGGCTTCCAAAGTTCTTTTTCTATAAAATTTAAGAAAAACTGCCCATTTTCGTCTCTTACAAATACCGGGACTACTGTTGCATCCGGATTTTTCTGTAAAAACCAGAGTCTTAAAAAAGCCAGGTTTTCGCCGAGAGTATAGTCATCCCGTTTACAGAGTGGGCTTGTAATTTCAAAGGAATGGAGGCGGGCAGTGGAGTTTTCTTTTGCGGCTGTATCACAGGTTTCCTTCAATTTGCAGAAAAGGTTATAAGCCTGCATAAGGTTTTCTTCATCCTCTTCAATATCCTGTGTGCGGGGCTCCATAAAATCTGAAAAACGCCTGCGAAGCTCTTCTTCCCGTTCGTATTCGCGTCGATTTATTTCTTCCTGAAGAAGCTTTTCTTTTGAGACGGGAGACTGCGCCAGCTCTTTATCTTCATCATTGAGTCTTGAAAACTTTTTCGAAAATGCCGCTACAGATTGTGCAAGATTTCTTCTTTCTGCCATAACTGGAATTTTATCGGTATTGTTTGAAATGTCAAGTTTTATCGTTTATAATTAAATATATGTCGGATAATAAAGAGTTTTCTACAGCAGAAGAATTAAAAAAGAAATTCTTATCTGATGACAAAATGACACTGCTTCTCGCTAAGGTTGTTTCAGTTACAATGTTTGTGCTGGGAATCATAATGGCCATAACCACACACATTGAGGGAAACCACGCAATGGTTATTGTCAGCTGTACTTATGGACCTCTTTTTCTTATTTCCTTTATCGTAACTCTGATTACAAACAAACCTCATTTCTTTCTGGTTTTAGGCTACATAATGAGTTTTGTCATGGAGATTGTTTTTCTTATTACCGGTGGTCAGGAAGGCTTTGGAATTTTCTGGATGTGTATAATTTCGCTTTTTACTTTTTTCTCTAATCAGAAGAAAGTATTTTTCATTGTGAATTCAGTTTATATTCTGCTGGTTATACTGGGCTTCTGGACTCCTCTTTATCATTTTTGCTATCAGTTTTCAGATACCATGCGGGTTCGTTTTCCTCTTTTATATATCATTGAATTTATCTTTGCGATAATCATTAAGTTCCGCTTATCTAAGGTTGAGACTAACCGCAATATTCTCTTTGATAATCTGATTGATTTGCAGAACAGTCTCCAGCAGCAGGTAGAAGAGCGTACAAAGGAAGTGATGAAAGAAAAGAATAATTCTGAAAAGCTTCTTATTGAACTTACTCAGGCACTTGCTACAACAATTGATGCTAAGGATAAATATACAAGCGGTCATTCAAGAAGGGTAGCAGAGTATTCAAAAATGCTGGCCGCCGCTCTTGGAAAGGATGAAAAAGAACAGCAGGAAATCTATCTTTTTGCCTTGCTGCATGATATCGGTAAAATTGGAGTTCCGGACTGGATTATCAATAAGCAGGATAAACTGACAGAAGAAGAATATGCAGAAATCAAAAAGCATCCGCAGATTGGCTATGAAATTTTGAAAAGCATTTCTATTTTGCCGAATCTTAAAACCGGAGTGCGCTGGCACCATGAAAGAGTTGATGGAAAAGGTTATCCGGATGGATTGACGGGGGATGATATCCCTGATTTTGCAAAAATCATCAGTGTCGCAGATGCTTATGATGCAATGACCTCAAACAGAAGTTACAGAAGCTCCTTGACTCAGAAAGAAGTTCGTGCAGAGATCGAAAAAAATACAGGAAGACAGTTTGATCCTGAGGTTGCACAAAAGATGCTTGAAATCATCGATGCCGATGTTGATTACCTCTTGAGAGAAAAAACAGAAGAAGAAAACTAATCGGGTATACTGGATTCGAATATGAGGCCTTACAAATTACCAATATATAAGACATTTGCTTTAGTGACTTGTTTCAGTTGTTTGTCAAAAAAATAACCATCCAACATTAAGTTAGATGGTTTATAATCGGGTATACTGGATTCGAACCAGCGACCTCAACGTCCCGAACGTCGCGCGCTACCAGCTGCGCTAATACCCGTAAAAAAAATAAAAAGAACTCAGAGAATGTCGCTGGAAGCGGCCTCATCGTCCCGAACTGGATAATCGAAGAACCGTTAAGAAAAATTGCGAATACCTGGAGCAATTTTTTAGGTTCTTCCACCGGTATCGCGCTACCAGCTGCGCGAGTTTTTGAAGAAAACTCGATAGGGCAGTTTACTGCCCGACCTAATACCCGTAAAATAAAAAAAAATAAAGCCTTCCGAAAACGGAAGGCTTAGCGCGAGCGGCGGGGCTCGAACCCGCGATCTCCGGCGTGACAGGCCAGCGCGATAACCAGCTTCGCTACGCCCGCGTGATGTTCTTTATAATATCTGAAACTGAACTTTGTGTCAATAACCTCAGTCACAATAAATAAAAAAAATCCCGATTTTTTTCGGGATTTCCTACTTTTATGCAAAATACTGTGGATATTTTTTCTTAATTTCATCAGCCTGCATGTGGTGACGGCTTAAGTGCTTGTCAATTTCTGCCTTTGCTGCGTTACCATCTTTTTTCTTGAAGGCTTCAAGAATCTGTTCGTGTTCTTTTACAATTCTTTCCGGATTAAAAGAGTGCAGGTGGAGCTCACGGATTCTGTCGTAATGAATACTCATAAGTCTCACCATATAATGACACTGCAGTTTATTTGTAATTTTGTACATTTTCTCATGGAAGGCATTATCCAGCTCCATAATCTTATCAAGATTATTTTTTTGATAATAAAACTGCTGCAGAGTTACGTTTTCTTCAAGCTCCTGAATATCTTTTTCAGTGGCCTGTTCACAAGCCATCTGTGTAATTGCAGATTCAATTGTTGCACGAACAAATACGGCTTCATCAACAAGTGCCATATCAATAAGACTTACATGGCTTCCTCGCTGTGGAAGGATTTCGATGATTTTTGTAGAAGAAAGCTCCTGCATTGCTTCGTGCACAGGTGTTCGTGAAAGCTTCAGTTCATTGGCAATATCCTGTTCACTAATCATGCTGCCTGGTGCAAGTTCAAGATTTACAATGTTTTCTCTGATGACACGCAGGGCAAATTCTCTGTTTGTTTCTTTTTCAAGTTTGTCCGTATTTTTCATATATCTCCTTATAATAAAGAGCAACGCTTTTATCGTCAATCCTTGTTTTTTCTTATGATTTTAAAACTTTTTCTTGACTTTTTTCTATTATGCTTTATCATACTAATTATACAAGCGTACTAGTATGCAAGTTACGCTTGTTTAGATTATAACATACAATCTGAAAAACGGGTAATAAAATGTTTAAGAAAAAGCAAAAAAATGCAGATACAGAACTGGCTTCCTCTGTTAAAAAGAATGAGCTTAAAAAGTACTTGCGCAAGTACTGGCAGTTCTATCTTCTGCTCCTCATTCCAATCCTCTATTATATTATTTTCCGCTATATTCCTATGGCTGGAAACATAATTGCCTTCCGCCGCTATCGTGCGGGTGGTAGTCTTTTTGGAACAAAGTGGAGTGGTTTCAAATACTTTAAGCAGTTTATTGGTGATAAGACCTTCTGGCGTGCTTTTAGAAATACTCTCGTACTTAATATTTCCTATCTGCTTGTAAGATTCCCTCTTACTTTGATTTTTGCACTTTTGCTTAATGAAATAAAAGCCCTCTGGTGGAAAAAGTTCGTACAGACAGTTTCTTACCTTCCGCACTTTATTTCTATGGTAATCGTTACTGGTATGATCCGCGAGCTTGTTTCTACAAGTGGTCCGTTAAATCAGCTGATTGCACACTTTGGCGGTGAAAAGATTTCTTTTATTGCCTTCCCACAGTATTTTAATCCGATATTTGTAATTTCCGGTGTATGGCAGGCTTTGGGATGGGGTACAATCCTTTATCTTGCGGCCATTGCGGGAATCAATCCTTCGCTTTATGAAGCCGCAGAGGTTGATGGTGCTAATCACTTCCAGCGGGTATGGCACGTAACTATTCCTTGTATTCTTCCTACAATTACTACCTTGCTTATTCTTGATATTGGTGGTCTTGTTGGTTCTGGTGGAGCTTTCGAAAAAGTATTCCTTTTGTATAACCCGATGACTTACGAAACCGCAGATATTATTTCTACCTTCGTATTCCGAATGGGTCTTGGTTCCGGTAACTACAGTTATGCTACGGCTGTAGGTTTGTTTGAAGCTTTGTTGAATCTTACCTTGCTGACAGTTGCAAATAAGGTTTCTAAGAAAGTTTCCGGTTCAGGCTTGTGGTAAGGAGGAATTTAAAAATGGCTGAAAAAACTGGCGTAAAAGTAAAGGAATCATCAGGATATATTGTTTTCAAATGGTTTAATACAATAATAATGATTTTCGTTTGTATGATAACCCTTTATCCATTCCTTTATCTGGTTGCTCAATCTTTTTCTTCTGAAGAAGCAATTACATTGGGAAAGGTAAACCTTATTCCAATCGGTTTTAATTTTGAAACTTATAAATCAGTTTTCGCAAAAGGCGAATTCATGCATTCATACAAGAACACAGTTATTTATTCTGTTTTGGGAACAATTCTGTCTCTTGTATTCAGCTGCTGTATGGCCTATCCGCTGTCTAAAAAAGAGTTGAAGGGCTATAAGGTTCTTACAAAGTTTGTAATCTTTACAATGTACTTTGGTGGTGGTTTGATTCCAAACTACGTTTTGATGATGAAGCTTCATCTTATCAATCACATAGCAGGTTTTATTATTCCTTCTCTTCTTAGTACTTATTACATCATTTTGATGAAATCTTTCTTTGCTGATTGTCCGCATGAGCTTGAAGAAGCAGGGGAGCTTGATGGTTTGTCTCCAATCGGAATCTTCATCAAGATTGTACTTCCGCTTTCTATGCCGATTATTGCGACAATGATTCTCTTTAATGCGGTTGGTTACTGGAACAACTGGTATAACGCCTTCCTTTATCTTGATAAAAAGGAAATGTGGCCGGTTGCTTATTATCTTAAGACTGTTATTTCCGGTGCATCTACATCTGCTGACCCTGGAGAGGCTTCCGCAGAAAAGATGCAGATTGCCGCAAATATCAAGTCTTGTTCTATGGTTCTTATGGCTCTGCCAATCATTTGTGTATACCCGTTCATCTCGAAATACTACGTAGAAGGTATGATGCTTGGTGGTGTTAAAGAGTAGCCTTAATGGCTCATAAATAAAAGTTTTTATCAAA
>CAMNGG010000123.1 GCA_946537975.1 uncultured Treponema sp.
GCACGCTGATCAAGGAGTTCTTCTTTTTTGTTTACCCTTGCCTCAAAGCGCTGCACTTCGGCTCTGCGTTCACGGTTCTCCCGCTCCTGCTGATTTCGTTCACGAATGAGCTCATCTTTTGCATTTAACAAAATTTCTTTTTTCTGTGCTTCTGCTTCCCGAATGGCGTCCTGTTTAACGCGCTCGGCTTTCTGTTCAGAAGCTGTTAATTGAAATCTGGCATAAATCCAGCGAATAATCCATCCAAGAACAATTCCAGCAACAGGGAGAACTATGTACAACACGATGTTCATACTTCACTCCTATTGAAAAATTTTAGAATAGTTCAAATACAATAATACTATAAGAAGAGACTGATGTCAAACTGATTTTACATGCTGAAATCCTTACCCAGGTAAATCTCTCTTGCAACTTCGCTTTGGAGGATTTCCTGTTTTGTGCCCTGGGTCATGATGGTTCCCTGGTTTATGATGATGGCACGGTCGGTAATTTCGAGGGTATCGCGCACATTATGGTCTGTAATCAGGATTCCAATGCCGCGTTTTGCAAGAAGACGAATCATGCTTTTGATATCAGCTACGGCAATAGGGTCAATTCCGGCAAAAGGCTCGTCCAGAAGCAGAAATTTCGGCTCCATGGCAAGGGAACGGGCAATTTCGGTACGGCGGCGCTCACCACCAGACAGGGTAAAGGCCTTCTGCTTGCGGATTCTTCCTATAGAAAACTCTTCAATCAGCGATTCCAGACGTTCTTTTTTTTCTTCTTTTGTAAGGTCTCTGCGGGTTTCCAGAATAGACCAGATATTTTCTTCTACAGTAAATTTACGGAAAACCGAAGGCTCCTGGGGCAGATAGGCAATTCCAAGGCGGGCTCTTTTATACATAGGCAGGCCGGTAATGCACTTTTCATCAAGAAAAACATCGCCCGCAGTAGGCTTATAAAAGCCGACAACCATATAGAAGGTAGTAGTTTTACCCGCACCGTTAGGTCCGAGAAGCCCCAGAACCTCACCCATCTGCATGGAAAATTCTACACCGCGCACAACCTTTTTATGGCCAAACTGCTTATAAAGACTGGAAACACGGAGGGTATGTCCTGTATCGTTATTCTCCATTCTTTTTTCCCTCCTCCTGTGCCTGTCCGGCCGATTCAGATTCAGCTTCGGTTTCTGATTCTGTTTCGCCTTCAGCTTTTTCTTCAGCACCATCGCCGGCAGCAGTTTTTTCTTCTGTTTCCTTTACTTCAGTTACCTTACCCTTAACATTTCCGCCAAGCGTAATATCCTGAGTATTCATATCGAGCATGATATTCTGAGCCCTGAAAACATCATCCTTCTGCTGAACCTGGGCATTGCCGGAAAGCTCCAGTAACTGATTTGTTTTATAGTAAATTGCGTAGGAACCGGAGCAAACATTATCCTTCTGATTAAGCTTTATCTGAATCTGAAGAATCGCAATTTCAGTATCCTGATTATATTCGATAATCTGAGCCTCGGCCTTTACTTCATTTTCCTTGTCATCAAGCTTAACGTTTCCCTTAAGCAGGGCAATTTTTGTAGTTCTGTCGTATTCAAGAGATTCGCAGGTAAAGTCCATATTCGTTTTGGTATTTTTACCTGATATATTTCCACTGGCCTTGATGTAACGGTAATTGTCGCCGGAAAGCTCAAGCTCATCGGCCTGAATTTCCATTGATTCAGTTTTGATATAGGCATTACCCGAAAGAGTCGTTGTTGTATTAGAATTTCCGGCCTGCCCGCTCATACGGTTAGCAGAAAAAATGATTTTTTCGGCAGAAAGAGGAGCTGTAAGCTCAAGGCTTAAAAAAAGAGAAATTAGAGCTGTCAAACAATTTTTTCTATTCAACATTTACTGCTTCAGTTTCCGCATCCGGATTTTCCGGCTTTTTTTCTTTTTCGTCTTTAGTTTCTATGGTGCCGGTTATGTTTCCGCGGAAGGAAAACTTTTTGCTTAAGCCGCTTGCAGAAAAACCAGTCCCTCTCATTATTGTATCATCTTTTTCGATTTTTACCATATCACTGCGGCCACTTGTAAGCTGTTCTGAACGGCCGTCCCATCTGAGCACATTTGCATAAAAACGCATTTTTTCAGGAGTGTTGTAAACGTTGATATCATCATAAAGCTCGTAGAGCTTTTTACCGGTATCTGCAAAAATAATTCCGCAGGAGCCTTCGGTTTCGGTTTTCCCATCTTTATCATAAGAAATAAAGGAAATGTCTTTTCCATAGGTTTCGGTAGTATTCTTATACTGTTCAAGACTGCCGGCAGAAAGCTCAAGGCGGGAAGTCATATCTTCATAACGAACGAGCTTTGTTTCTTCAAAAACAAATTCCGGAACGCGGTCTTCTGAATTGACGGTTTCGGAATATTTGAGGGAACAGGAAGTACAAAATAAAGAGAGTAAAATGAACACAAGTGGTTTCGATACGCCCTTTGGGCTACTCAACCACCGAAGTTTGTTCAAATGTCGCGGTGGTTGAGTGCTTGCGAAGCAAGTGTATCGAAAGCAATGCATGTATTGTTTAAAAATCCTGCTTGATTTTTTCAAGATCCTTACCCTTATCCTTTTCGCGGATCTCAACACGGCGGATTTTTCCACTGATTGTTTTAGGTAATTCATCCACGAATTCGTAAATACGCGGAATCTTGTACATGGCAGTATTTTCCTTTGCAAAGGTAGAGATTTCAACCTCCATCTCTTTTTTGTCCTTGTCCTTATAAGCCGGAACCAGAACAATAGTCGCCTTTACAATCTGACCACGCTTTGCATCTTCAACGCCGGTAACGGCACATTCCATAACAGCCGGATGCTTCTGCAAAACAGATTCAACCTCGAAAGGAGAGATTCTGTAGCCCGAAGATTTGATGATATCATCCTTGCGGCCAACGAACCAGATGTAGCCGTCATCGTCACGGTAAACATTGTCACCTGTATGATAAAAGCCGCCGTCAAAGGCCTCGGCTGTAAGGGAAATGTCCTTGTGATAGCCGGTAAGAAGTCCGAAAGGATGGCCCTTATCAACACGGATACAAAGCTCGCCTACTTCGCCGTTTGGAACAGGCTTATCATTAGGATTCAAAATTTCAACATCGTAAGCAGGAGATGGACGGCCCATTGAGCCCGGACGAACAGGAGAATCCATAAAGTTTCCGCAGATTACGGCAGACTCAGACTGACCATAGCCTTCATAAATGCGCTTGCCGGTCTGCTCCAGCCACTTGTCGTAAACCTCTCCGTTCAAAGCTTCGCCCGCAGTGCTAAAGCGCTGGCACTTGCTCAAATCATACTTGCTCAAATCCTGGCGGACAAGGAAGCGGTAAACTGTCGGCGGCGCACAGAAGGTGGTAAGGCCGTATTTGGAAATCAGGGTGAGCATCTTGTCCGGCTTGAGCATGTTCATATCATAAACAAACTGAGCAGTTCCGCAAATCCACTGGCCGTAAATCTTACCCCAGCTGGCCTTAGCCCAGCCGGTTTCCGCAATTGTAAGATGAAGTCCGTCATCCACAACACAGTGCCAGTACTTAGCAGTAATGATGTGGCCGATTGGATAAGTAAAATCATGCAGTACCATTTTTGGATAGCCCGAAGTACCGGAAGTAAAGTACATGAGCATCGGGTCTGAATTGTGAGTTGCGGCCTCTCCAACCGGGCGAGGGAACTCAGGGTCAATCTGCTCGTATTCTTTATGGAAGTTTATCCAGCCGGTTCGGTCAGGACCTACGGTAACCAGATATTTAACGGTAGGAGATTTTACCATAGCCTTTTCAATTTCTTCCTGAACGTGAGGATTATCATAAGAGATAATCATTTTTACGTCGGCAGCGTTTGTGCGGTATTCAATATCTGATTTTAAAAGCTGGTCAGAAGCCGCAATAGCAACAGCACCGATTCTGTGAAGGGCAGGAAGCAGGAACCACCACTCGTAACGGCGGCGCAGCATCAGCATAACCATGTCGCCCTTTTTGATTCCCTTAAGGGTAAGCCAGTAAGCGGCGCGCTTTGACTCTCTGGAAATATCAGCGAAAGTAAAAACCTTAGCTTCGTCAGAATTATCATCAATCCAGACAAGAGCGCGCTTCTCCGGACATTCACGGGCATAGCGGTCTACAATATCATAAGCAAAGTTAAAATTTTCCGGAGCCTGAAGACGGCAGTTAGC
>CAMNGG010000124.1 GCA_946537975.1 uncultured Treponema sp.
GTTCTTCTTGCCGGCGAAGAGGGTGGAGAAAAATCAAAAATCGTTTTCTCTGGTCTTGGTATTTCTGCTGTTTACAAATTCATTGCAGACGGAATCAAGCTTTTCCCATCAGAAATCGACTGGTCTATTAAATCTTTTGGAACCGGCTTTGGTATGGATGTACTTCCTGCTCTTGCCAGCGTTGGTTACATCTGCGGAAAAAAGATTTCTGCTTACATGATGGCCGGTGGTGTACTCGGCTGGTTCGTTGCAATTCCTTTGATTTATTTCTTTGGTGATTCTTCTATTCTTCCACCAGCTTCGGCTCCTGTAAGCGAGCTTGGCGCCTGGGGAATCTGGAGCAGCTATATCCGCTACATTGGTGCGGGTGCCGTTGCTACTGGTGGTATCATCAGTTTGATTAAATCTCTTCCTACAATCATCAAAACCTTCAACAAGGCAATCCGCGGCTTTGGTCATAAAGAAGAAGTTGAAGAACGCACAAACCGCGACCTTCCTTCTCTCTTCCTTTTGATTCTGGCTGCGGTAATTGTTCTTACAATCTGGATTCTTCCAGCTATCCCTGTTGGAATTCTTGGAGCCCTGATTATTGTAGTATTCGGATTCTTCTTTGCTACAGTTTCAAGCCGTATGGTTGGTCTGGTAGGTTCGTCTAACAACCCTGTATCCGGAATGGCAATCGCAACTCTTATTATTGCAACTGCTCTTCTTAAGGGAACTGGTCACACTGGTGTTGCCGGAATGACCTCTGCAATCTGTATCGGAACTATCATCTGTATTATTGCAGCAATGGCTGGTGATATTTCTCAGGATTTGAAGACTGGTTATATCGTAGGTGCTACTCCAAAAAATCAGCAGCTTGGTGAATTGATTGGTGGCGTAGTTTCTGCTTTTGCTATCGGCGGAATTATGTACCTGCTCGACGCTGCATGGGGCTTTGGTTCAAAAGAGCTTCCTGCTCCTCAGGCTACTTTGATGAAGCTTGTTGTTGAAGGCGTTATGGGCGGTTCTTTGCCTTGGGCTCTGGTTCTTACAGGTGCCGGAATTGCAATTGCTATTGAAATTATTGGTATTCCTGTTCTTCCTGTTGCAATTGGTCTTTACCTTCCTATTCACCTTTCTGCTCCAATTTTTGCGGGCGGACTTTTGCGTGCTTTCTTTGACCGCAAGGGTGAAGAAGGTGCTAAGATTACTGAAAAGGGTATTCTTTACGGTTCTGGTATGATTGCGGGAGAAGGCCTCATTGGTATTCTGCTTGCTCTCTTTGCAGTAATTCCTCTTGCAAACGGCAAGAGCCTGCTTGAGGCAATTGACCTTGGCGGAAAGCTCGGCAACTTCGGCGGCCTTGCATTCTTTATTTTGCTGCTGGCTTCTTTCGTCTTCTTTACTTGCCGAAAATCGAAGAACCGTTAAAAAATGGGCTGCGACAGCGGGCCATTTTAGGTTCATCGAAAGAACGGCTCAGAGGCAAGCTATGCTTGCCGACTTTTAATTGAGGTGTGGCGATGAAAAACAAAACTAAAACAAGAAGACTTCCTGCAAACTACATGGACATTGTATTTTCAAAAAATGCTGAGATTCAGTGGCGCGTAAAAGAAGACGGCTTTGTTGAAGTTGATATGGTAAATAAAGGATTTTTTAATTCTATTGCCCAGAAGTTTTTTCATCGTCCAAGAGTCAGCCACATTGCTCTGGATAAGTACGGAAGCACCCTGTGGCTGGCCCTCGACGACACCGCAACGGTGAACGATCTTCTTGCAAAAATGAACGAAGCCTTTCCGGCCGAAAGCGACAAAATGCTGAACAGACTTGTTCAGTTTCTGACTACGCTGGAAAGGTGGGAGTTTATTACCCGATAAGCGGCTTCTGTTTCTTACTAACCGGTTCGCAGGTAAGTACTACACCCAGCTTCTTGAAAATCTTTCTGTCAACTTCGCTCAGCATAACAGTGGTATGCACCTGGCAGCCGCGAAGCTTTGGCAGCTGCTCAATTGCCTTGTGGCAGTTTTCATCAGTTTTAGAAAGCATTGCAAGGGCAACAAGAACTTCGTCTGTATGCAGACGTGGATTGTTACCGCTCAAATATTCAACCTTCATTTTCTGAATAGGCTCAATCATCTCTTTTGGAATCAGCTTAAGCTTGTGGTCAAGACCTGCAAGATGCTTAGTTGCATTCAAAATCAAGGCAGCAGAAGTTCCCAAAAGCTCCGAGGTCTCAGAAGTAATAATAGTTCCGTCTGCAAGCTCAATAGCGGCACAAATTGATTTTGATTTTGCGGCACGCTCTTTTGCTGCAACAGTAACCTTGCGGTCATCAGTTGTTACGCCAGCCTGCTGCATCAAAAGATTAATTTTATCAACTTCAGATTCTTCTGCATTGCCTTCTACAAGGCGGCCTACAGTTTCGTAATAGCGGCGGATAATTTCCTGCTTACTTGCCTCGCAGCAAACCTTATCATCAACAATACAATAGCCCGCCATATTAACGCCCATGTCTGTAGGCGACTTGTAAGGATTCTTTCCGTAAATGCCCTTGAAGATTGCATCAAGAACAGGGAAGATTTCAATATCGCGATTGTAGTTTACTGTGGTTTTTCCGTAGGCTTCGAGGTGCCATGGGTCAATCATGTTTACGTCGTTGAGGTCTGCAGTAGCTGCTTCGTAAGCAAGATTTACAGGATGCTTAAGCGGAAGATTCCAGATTGGGAAAGTTTCAAACTTTGCATAACCGGCCTTAATTCCACGTTTGTTTTCGTGATAGAGCTGGCTGAGACAGGTTGCCATTTTTCCACTTCCTGGGCCAGGCGCTGTAATTACAACGAGAGGGCGGCTTGTTTCAATATAATCATTTTTACCAAAGCCTTCGTCGCTGGCAATGAGAGGTACGTTTGAAGGATAGCCCGGAATTGTATAATGATAGTAGGCCTTAATGCCCATCTTCTTAAGACGGCTGCGGAAGGCCTTTGCCGCTTCCTGACCGGTGTAGTGAGTAATTACAACGCTGCCAACCATAAGGCCGCGGTTCTGGAACTCATCACGAAGGCGGAGTACGTCCTTATCATAGGTGATTCCAAGGTCGCTGCGAACCTTGTTCTTTTCAATATCAACTGCTGAGATTACAATTACGATTTCCGCAACGTCGGCCAGCTGCATGAGCATGCGCAATTTACTGTCCGGCTGGAAACCCGGGAGAACTCGGGAAGCATGGTAATCATCAAAAAGCTTTCCACCGAATTCAAGATAGAGTTTATCGCCAAATTTGGCAATCCTTTCTTTAATGTGTTCTGACTGAATCTTCAGATACTTTTCATTATCAAATCCGTTTTTCATACGGGATTTAATTATAATGTATTTGATTATTTTTAACAATTGATTTTTGTTTTTATAAGAAGCTAAAAGAACTCAACTGTGTCAAAATCTTTATTCAGGTATTATTCTCTTTGTCTGAATGATGTTAGTTTTGACTAACTATTACAAAGTGTATATAATATTAAAAATAAAACCTGTTAGGTCATTGCGAGAAACGTAGTGATATGATGTGACAGGTTAGCAATGACGATGGCTCTGGAGGTCTTATGAAAGAATATGTCTGGCTTTTTCCAATTATTTTTATGTTTCATGACATGGAAGAAATAATCGGCTTTAAATATTTTTTACGACAGAACACCGCAGAACTCCAGCAGCGTTTTCCTTTTATCCTCCGCCGCTACAAGGATTTTTCTACTGAAGGCTTTGCCCTTGCCGTTTACGAAGAACTCATTTTGTGCATCGCAATTTCAACTCTCGCATATTTTATAGACCGTAATTTCCTCTGGTATCTCTGGCTGGGGGCTTTCCTGGGCTGCGACCTTCACTTTTTTATTCATCTGATTCAGGTAAGCATTTATCGCCGCTACATTCCGGCCTGTATCACAAGTTTGATTTGCCTGCCGGTAAACACTCTGATTATCTGCAAATGCCTTTTGTGCATTGAGGATTCTGCACTCTTTGCCGGCGCATTTATGGCACTCGGCGCAATTCTTGTTTTTGTAAATATTTTTATTGCCCAAAAACTGATGGGCTGGTTTACAAAAAAGATATCTTAGGTTGATGCCCCTCAAAAAATGCGGGTCGTCAAATATATGCCTGTTTGTTATAAAAAAATAATAGAAAAAGAATTTTTGATTTAATTTTTGAATTTTCCCTCTTATAAAAGTATAATCTATATAAGAGGTAATAGATATGAAAAAGATTTTTGTTATTCTTTTGGTTTTGTTTGTTGGATTGTTGGTTGGATGTGCTAGTAAGTCAGTAGTTGAGGAAGATGACAATTTAGTTGAGTCATTTTATAATTCAAAGGTTATATCTAAAGAAGATTTAAACTCTATATATAGCGTTTACTCTTTAGACTCTGATTATTGTTTAGAAACAAATAGAACTGATTTTACCATTAAAATGGTAAATACTACAAACGAAAAACAATATTTCAAATTTCAAACATGGCATTTTGATGAAAATGGAAAATGTGATGGATGTAGATTTTTTTATTCTACAGTGTCACCAAATGATACAGGCCTTTTCAATCTTTTTGATTTTATAACTCTTGGAGAAGATGGTCTTATTATTTATGTGTGGGACTCTCAAAAAAATAATTATAGATCGACTTTTTCAATATCTCATTATAATTTCAAGGAAGTATGTAAAACTCATAGTTTAGAAATGATATATGATGGTGATAGACCTGCTCCTCATGGAGTTGTAAGTGAATATAATTTTCAATTTATAGAACCTTTTGAATGTGTTTTTGATATGGAATATGAAGTAAGATAATTCTTTTTATTATAAAGGCTGTTCAATAAACAGCCTTTATATAATTTATAATTCTTTACACAATAGATTGGGTTTTCATTATCATCACAACTACAATCACATTGATTATCAGATGTTAAAGCTTCTAATGATAATTTTATTTGTTCAAACTCTTCTAACATTTGACACCAATAATAATTATGTTCACAATCTTCATCCATAAACTCAGAACCACAAGGAAAACATTCTGATTGTCTTGAATATTTACAAGTTTTACATTTTTCAGGCCTTTTTCCACTTGGATTTTTTACAGTTGAAGAACTATCGCGGTTTTACTAACGAAGGTTTTGCAATTGGAGTATACGAAGAGTTTATTCCATTTTTTGGAGTAAGTCTTCTTGCTCATTTTTTTTCCGGGTAAAATTTTATATTCCCAGTGGTTTGGAATTTTTATTTCTCTGATTGCGCATTTCTTTATTCACATTGGTCATACAATTTATATCAGGAAATATATTCCCTGCTTTATAACAAGTGTGATCTGTATCCCTCTTTGTATTCTTATTCTGATTAAATGTCTGCCCTTTATGACTTTTGATGCTGTAACGATTTCTTTTATTGTTGTTGGCCTGCTTATGATGATTTTGAATATGAAACTAATATACAGACTTTTTCCTGTTTTTAATAAACCTTTTCGAGGAGATGATTAATTTTGAAAAAACAGCTTCATTTTATTATACTAATCTTGTGCCTGTCTGGACTTTGTAACTGCAAGTCAAACAGCGTTACACAATTCGCTAAAGGGGGAGAAAGTTCCATGAACACTATTACTAGAATAAAATGTAAAACCGATAACTGTTATCTTATTTCTGAAGGCCGCAATGCTATTCTGGTCGACACGGGCAGCAGTCAGAGCCTTGATATGGTAATTGCTGAATGTGATAAATATGACTTAAAGCTTATTGTGCTGACTCACGTTCATTTTGATCACGCCGAAAATGCCGCAGAACTCTCCAGACGTTACGGTGTACCGGTAGCTTTTCATAAGGCAGATGAAGAACTCTTTGAAAGCTTTGACAGGCAGCCTCTCAAATGTTATGGACTCACCGGCCGCTTAGTTCTCGGTTTGTCTCTTAAGGTTTTGCGCGAAACGAAAGTTGAACGACCTGCAAATATCATTTATGTAAAAGATGGTGACAGCTTGAGTGAGTATGGAATAAATGCAAAAATTGTTGAACTTCCGGGACACACAAATGGTTCGATTGGAGTTGATGTTGAAGAAAAACATCTGCTGGTCGGAGATGCTCTGGATAACTGGGTATTTCCTGGAATGGGCCACTTGTACTATAATCTTGAGGACATCAAAAAAAGCTATGACAAAATAAAAGGGCTCGGTTCACGTACACTTTATTTTGGACACGGCAAGCCAGTTAAGCAGTAAAGGGAGAAGAATATGGAAATCAGAGATAAGCGAATTGATGACGGGAAAGCCTTTGACTGGGGTAAGACCTCAAAGGAATATGCAAAATTCCGCGATATTTATCCGGAAGAATTTTACAAGAAAATTGTAGACCGCGGCCTCTGCATAAAGGGACAGAAGGTTCTGGATCTTGGAACAGGAACCGGTGTTGTACCGCGCAATATGTATAAATACGGCGCTCAGTGGACCGGAACCGATATTTCTCCAGAGCAGATTGAACAGGCAAAAATGCTGGTCGCTGCTGCCGGAATGAAAATTGATTTTATTGCCGCTGCGACCGAGCAGCTCGATTTTCCAAAAGAAAGCTTTGATGTAATTACAGCCTGCCAGTGCTTCTGGTATTTTGACCACGAAAAGGTTATGCCGGTTTTAGCTGATTTGCTTAAACCTCAGGGCAAGCTTGTAATCTTGTATATGGCCTGGCTACCGTATGAAGATAAAATTGCCGGCAAGAGTGAAGAGATGATTTTGAAGTACAGTCCTAAATGGTCTGGTTGTGGAGCAAAGCGCCATGAAAACTGGGTGCCAGATATTGCCTATAAATATTTTGATAAAATCGACCA
>CAMNGG010000125.1 GCA_946537975.1 uncultured Treponema sp.
TGATAACGTAAACCTTACCGTAGAAGAAGGTGAGATTCACGCAATCTGTGGTGAAAACGGAGCCGGAAAATCAACTTTGATGAATGTTCTCAGTGGTATTTACCCATATGGAACATATACCGGCGACATTGTTTACGACGGTGAAGTTTGTAAATTTCAGACAATCAGGGACAGCGAAGCAAAGGGTATTGTTATCATTCATCAGGAGCTCGCACTCGTTCCTCTTCTCACAATTGGTGAGAATATGTTCCTCGGAAATGAAAGAGGATCTAAAGCAAAAATCAACTGGTCTGAAACCTTTGATAAATCAGATGAACTCTTAAAAATGGTTGGTCTTAAGGATTCATCTAAAACCTTAATTAAGGATATTGGTGTTGGTAAACAACAGCTTGTAGAAATTGCAAAAGCGCTCGGTAAGAATGTAAGACTTCTTATTCTTGATGAACCTACAGCATCCTTAAACGATACAGAAGCAAAGCATCTGCTTGATCTGCTTCTTGAATTCAAAAAACAGGGAATGACTTCTATCATCATTTCCCACAAGCTGAATGAAGTTTCTTACGTTGCAGATAAAATTACAGTTATCCGCGATGGTACTTCAATCACTTCTCTTGATAAAGCAAAAGATAATTTTACTGAAGATACAATTATTTCTGCCATGGTAGGACGAAGCCTGACAGACCGCTTCCCTAAGCGTGAACCTCATATAGGAGATGTCTGCTTTGAAGTAAAAGACTGGTGTGTAGACCATCCGGTATTCGACGGAATTAAGGTTTGCGACCACATCAACTTCAACCTGCGCAAGGGCGAGGTTCTTGGTATTTCGGGCCTTATGGGTGCCGGCCGTACCGAGCTCGCAATGAGTATCTTTGGTCATTCCTACGGTACAAATATCCGTGGACATATATTTATGAACGGAAAGGAAGTTTCTTTCCCGAATGTAAAGTCAGCTATTAAAGCGGGTCTTGCCTATGTAACTGAAGACCGAAAAGGTAACGGTTTGATTCTTTCTGAATCAATCTGCAAGAATACAACTGCCGCAAAACCAGAAAAGATTTCTAAGCACTGGGTATTAGACTTCGATAAGGAGCGTATGTACTCAGAACAGATGGCAAAAGAAATGCATACAAAATGCGCCACTGTAATGGAAGACGTTGGTAACCTTTCTGGTGGTAACATGCAGAAGGTTCTTCTTGGAAAATGGCTTTTTGCGGAACCGGATATTCTGATTCTTGATGAGCCTACCCGAGGTATCGACGTTGGTGCAAAGTATGAAATCTACTGTATCATCAACAAGATGGTAGCAGAAGGAAAATCTGTAATTATGATTTCTTCGGAAATGCCTGAGATTCTTGGTATGTGCGACCGCATTTACGTAATGAACGAAGGTAAGATGATTGCAGAAATGAACGGTAAAGATGCAACTCAGGAAAAAATCATGACTGAGATTATCAATAGCGGTAAGACTGCTAATTTAGGAGACTAGAAAATGGAAAACAAAAATAAGATTGGCGACAGCCTTAAATCTGTTCTCAAGGGTAATACAATGATTTTTATCCTTGTGGGTGTAATGATTCTGTTTGAAATTCTTATCAGAAGCTTTGGACACGGATCTCTCTTTGCTCCGGCAAATATCACAAACATTATCCGCCAGAATGCTTACGTAGCAATTCTTGCAACCGGTATGCTGCTTTGTATTCTTACAGGTGGTAACATCGATTTGTCTGTTGGTTCTGTAGTAGCCCTCGTTGGTGCTCTTGCAGGTGTATTTATTGTAAATCTTGGAATGCCTGTATGGCTTGCAATCTGTCTCTGTCTCCTTATCGGTACATTGATTGGTGCTTTCCACGGTTTCTTCATTGCCTTCATTCATATTCCGCCTTTCATCACTACCCTCGCAGGTATGCTTCTCTGGCGCGGTGTTGCGACAATCGTTCTTGACGGTAAACCAATTGCTCCATTCCCACAGAAATATTTGAGACTTTTTGAAAGCTTTATTCCTAGCGCAAGTGCAGAAGAAAATGAAATCTTTGTTTTCGGTGAGCTTGTAGATAAGAACACTTTGATTACAACTCTTATAATTGCTCTTGTTTGTGTACTTGCCTTTATAACTGTTGAAATCATCAGCCGCCGCAAGAAGATTAAGAACAACTACACAGTTTCTTCAACCAGCTCTTTCATTACAAAGCTTGTTGTTCTCTCAATCGTAATTATGATTATGGGTCAGTTCCTTGCCCGTGACCGTGGTCTCCCTGTTGTATTGATTCTCCTTGGTATAATCGTAGCAGCTTATTCTTACTTTACACAGAATACAGTTCCTGGCCGCTACCTCTACGCAATTGGTGGTAACGCAAAGGCAGCAAAGCTTTCTGGTGTAAATACAGATAACGTAATGTTCTTCGCTTACACAAATATGGGCTTCATTGCCGCAATAGCTGCTCTTGTAACTGTTGCACGCTTGAACTCTGCTCAGCCAACAGCTGGTCAGAACTACGAAATGGATGCTATCGCTTCCTGCTTCATTGGTGGTGCCTCTGCCTACGGTGGAACAGGTACTGTAAGCGGTGCGGTTGTTGGTGCTATCTTCATGGGTGTATTGAACAATGGTATGTCAATCCTCGGTGTAGATATGAACTGGCAGCGTGCCGTTAAGGGTCTGGTACTCCTTGCTGCTGTAATCTTTGACGTTGTTTCAAAGAGAAAGAAAAGCAGCAAATAAGATAAATTGCCTAAAAGTTTAACTTCCCTCTTGTAAACTTTACTGCCGTAGTGTTAGACATAAGACACTGCGGCAGTTTTTTGTTATAATAGAGTTATGAATAAGTCTGAGTTATTTAGAGAGTTATTTAATCGCTATGGGGCAGTCACACGCGCGCGGGGATGCTTTTTGTACACAAAAAAAGGTGTGCGCGTAACAGATTTGTATCAGGAAGCAGGCCGCGCTATTTTAGGCTGGGAAGGCGGGTCTGCCTTTACACTCCTGAAAAATGTAATTTCCCGCGGTCAGACAGGCTCTTTCATCTGCGAAGACCTTCCTTCTTACAGACTGCAGAAGGCTGTGAGCGAATTATTTTCTTCAGACCGTAAGCTTATTTATTTTTCATCACAAAAAGATGCCTTACAGACAGGACTTGCACTTTTCCCGGAAGGCTGCAGCATTTACCGTCCCTGGAATAGTCAGAACGAAAAAATTAATCTGGCTTCAATTCCGGCTCTCATTCTGGCACCTCCTCTTCCCTGGGCTGAAAGCAACTTTATTCTTGCCCTGGATGCGAGAAAGCTTGAAGAAAATCCGGATGCCCTTCTGCTTGTCCGTGGTGCAATTACTCTTCCTTTTTCCCTGGAAACCGCCTACACCCGCAGCATCTATAATCTGATAAAGGCTCTTCAGGAAAGACAGGAAAAAGACTGGTTTATTTACGATACTGTCCTTACAAAATACTGGGACCGTCAGGGCCCATATCTTTACCCAAAAGTTCTTCAGGACAAATACAAAGACTTTGTACTTCACTGTCTGGACTGCGGTCTTGTAATCAGTCCGGATTATAATCAGCCGTCTATTGTACCCTTTGGAGCAGACCCCGGTGTCTTCACAAAATTAAAAAACTCACCTTTTGAGTATTAACAGTCGAAAATTAGATTATGGATCCAAAGATTTTATTATTTATAATCAAACTCATAGCCGGCGGAATTGTTGCCTTTCTGGCAATTCTTCTTATGTCAAAAAAACGAAGTCTGGCCTGGTCCTTTATGGTTTCGGGATTTCTGCTTTCTTATGCCACCCTTGTCTATGAGCTTTTAATTGAGCTCGGAGTTCTCACAGTTACAAAATACGGACTCTGGGGTATTCCGGTTTCTACTTTACTTTGTGCCAGCCTGCCTGCTTTGTGTTATATAATTGCTTTTATTATTATGCTTGCTAAAAGGGATTAAAATGACAAACATTGATGAATATTGGAACAAATTTATAAAAGAAACAGGCCGCAGTGAGGAAGACCGATGTGCCGGCGACCTCAACTTTGAGGCAAAGGGCTTTGTAGGTGATGAGCTGATTACCCTTGTGCTTACAGAGCGAAAAACTGCTTTTTTTACCAGCTGGGCAACCTACACTATAGATCAGGAACCCCTTCCCGTTTCCGGAGAATTATATGTCGTACTCGACAGGGCAAACAACCCCCGCTGTGTGATAGAAACCCAGAGCGTTGAAATAGTTCCTTTTAATGAAGTTACCTGGGAAATGGCCCGCCTTGAAGGCGAAGACCAGAATCTTGGAGAGTGGAAGGAACGCAAACAGGAATATCTGGAGGATGAGGGAGCAATTCTCGGCTTTGAGTTCACCCCGGATATCAAGCTGGTATATCAGACTTTTAAGGTAATCTATAAGTAATACTTGTTATCAGATGCTGAAACGTCATCCTGAACTTGTTTCAGGCTCAGCATGACAATCTTGGAGAATAATATGAAAAAATATTTGTCATTTATCTTTATCCTTCTTTTTGCCTGCACTATACTTTCCGCAAAGGATCGTCTCGTCACCTTTTCTGCGGGCCTTTCTTCCGGAGTTCCCATTTATGGCAATCATTCCATAGTCTCGACCGGAAGTGAAATAGAAAAGGCTAACCGCATTATTTTCGGAGTAAACGGAGCGATAAATCTTAATCTGATCAAACAGGTTAGTTTTTATCTTGGTAACGACACACTCTGGGATTTAACCTGGAACAGCGAAGAAAAGGCTAATAAAGTGCATGTTTCTTTTCCTTTAGGAATTAAGATTTACCCGGGCCTTGGCGGCTTTAATGTAGGACTTGCTTACACCCTTGGTTTCAGGGCAGATACAATTAAAACAAAGGCAGCTGGTGAATATAACGGAATTTCTTCCTGGGGGAACGGATTTAAAATTCAGGCAGAATATAATTTTGCCCACGAAGGAAACTCCCAATACTACCCTTCAATCGGAGGCTACTGGAACCTTATGCCTCGCGGTAATGATTCTTTTGATAATCTGATTGTTTTGTATATAGCTGCAAACTTTTAAGACAAAAAAAACGGAGGTCTATAAAAACCTCCGTTCTGTCGGCAAGCACAGCTTGCCTCTGTGCCGTTCTTTCGATAATCCTAAAACGACCCTTTCGGCTCGTTTTTTAACGGATTTTCGATTTTAGGCATTAACGTGCATACTCCACGATTCGTGTCTCGCGGATCATTGTAAGTCTGATTCTTCCAGGATATCGCAGGTCAGTTTCAATCTGTTTTGCGATATTTCTTGCAAGCTCTTTTACATCGCCATCGGCAATCTTCTCGTTATTAACGAGGATACGGAGCTCACGACCGGCCTGAATAGCATATGCCTTTTCAACACCGTTAAAGCCTTCGGCAATTGCCTCAAGGTTTTCAAGACGCTTTACATAATTGTCGATTGTCTCACGGCGGGCACCAGGACGTGCCGCAGAAATTGCATCCGCAATCTGAACAACAACAGCTTCAAGAGATTCTGTTGGAACGTCGTTGTGGTGAGCGGCAATTGCATTAACAATAACCGGACTCTCGCCCATCTTACGTGCCATTTCAGCACCAACCTCTGCGTGGTTCTGATCGCTGTCTGTTTCAGCTCCCTTACCAATATCATGCAAGATTGCAGCACGCTTTGCAACCTCGCGGTCTGCACCAATTTCTGCAGCAATCATGCTTGCAGCCATTGCAACTTCCTTTGAATGGTAAAGAACGTTCTGACCATAACTTGTACGGAAGTAAAGGCGGCCAAGAGCACGGATTCCGTCGGTATTCATGTTGTGGATTCCGAGGTCGAAAAGGGCTCTTTCGCCTTCTTCATAAATCTTGTTCTGAATTTCGTGGGTAACCTTCTGAACAATTTCTTCGATTCTGGCCGGATGAATACGTCCGTCAGAAATAAGGCGTTCCAAAGATTCCTTTGCAATTTCCTTGCGAACCGGGTCAAAACAAGAAATAACAACAGCTTCCGGAGTATCATCAATAATGATATCTACACCTGTGAGAGTTTCGAGGGTACGGATGTTGCGGCCTTCACGACCGATAATGCGTCCCTTCATCTCGTCACTTGGAAGAGAAACTGTGGCTACTGTAATGTCGCTTGTTGTTTCCGGAGCAATACGTTGAATTGTGGTAACAAGAATGTCTTTGGCTTTCTTTTCTGCAGTAAGCTGGGCTTCCTGCTCGATTTTGTTGATAAGAGCCTGTGCGTCATGACGGGCGTCATTTTCAAGGTTCTTGATAATCAAATCTTT
>CAMNGG010000126.1 GCA_946537975.1 uncultured Treponema sp.
CCTCGTCCCGATTCCCATTTTGCAACTGCGACTCTGGAAACAAATACTTTTTCTGCAAGCTGTTCCTGAGTGAGTCCGCTTTTTGTTCTTAATTGCTGAAGTTTCTCATTAAAATCCATGATATTCTTTCTTGATTGTATCACAGATTTATTTGTATAAACAGACAATTTTAGCAATCCGGGCAGAGAGAACTGTCTTTAAAATTTTGCCTGAATCACAAACCCCATAGGAGAGCCTGTTACTTGCACTTTCTCTGATTTATAGGAAGGTTTAATCCAAAGAGAATTTAAGAAAGGAACAAGAATCCCGATGCCGGTTCCAATAACAGCCCCGCAGATTACATCTGTCATAAAATGATTTCCTGAAGCTAAACGCAAGCCTGCTGTTATAGAGGCCAGAGTAAAACTCGAAACAATAACCGGAATCTTCCACGGAGAATCTGAAAAATACTTGCAGAATAAAAACGAAGTAAAACCCGCTGCTGCAAAACTTAATGTCGTGTGCCCGGAAAAAAATGATTTATTCCAGTCGCCTTCCAGAATCTTATTTTCCGGAGCACCGTAAAAATACATGTAAGGGCGTGCCCGGTTAATGCAGAATTTGCATAGTTCTTTTACCCCATAAGCCAAGGCAAATGTTTCTGCATATTCGATTCCAATTTTCCAGTAATCTTTTGATGGAGCAGCAAGTAAAATTGCAGGCAGTAATAGTGCTAGTCCTGTCGTTGCTGTTCCGGCATAATCCAGGGGTTTGGAATAGGGATTCATTATCAGTCTGTCAAAAGCATTAACATCATCTCTCTTAAATGAATCAAAATTAATCTGCTGAGAAAAGACATTACCTGCAAACAGCAATAAACAAAAAGCTAAAATCATAAATTTTTTATGTTTCATAAATACTCCTCGCGATTTATTCAATCGCATGCTGTGATATTGCCACAGACAGGAGTAACAAACCATAAATATAAGTTTACATTTATGATACTTTCCGTAACGTCAGGAGATTTTGGGAAACTTATATTTCCTTTTATTTTACCAGTTTTCCTCCAACATACAGTTTATAGCCGTTTGTGTTGATTTGTGATAAATCTCCATCCAGAGCTGTTATGTAAGTGTTGCCGGTAAGAGTCCAGTTACTGCTGCTGTCAATTTTTATAGTTACGGTTCCAACATCTGATGAAACTGTTTTGCCTTTTGCATTTGTGATTTCGCCGCTTACACTTCCAATGAAGCTTGAATTATTAGTAAGGTTCAGGGTAAGAGTGGAATCACTTCCAACAAGCAGTGTGCCTTCCAGCTTCTGATTATCTGCATTAAGGGTAGCAATATTTGAAGCGCCCTTCCAGCCATCAGCACAAACCGAAAGCAAAATGTTAGAGCTGTCTTCATTTTTTAAGGTAACATTATTCAGATTTATAATTGCATTTGTATTTGTTATGTGGAACATATGTCCGTTCTTGCTGGTAAGACTCCCGCCATTCATTGTAAAGCTCGAGGTTCCGCTGTCTGCATCACCCGACATTGACTGATAAATCATGATCGTATCAAGGAAGGTTGCATTACCGTTGCATTTTGTGTTGTTTGCGGTAAGGTCTGAATTATTCAAAGTAATGGAATTCTTTCCTTCGATGCAAACGCCTTCTGAAAGATTTGATGTAAGGGTTGCATTTGAGACTGTGATGTCTGCAGTAGAATAAATTGCAGGAGAACCAAGCCCGTTAGAAGTATATGTTCCGCCGTCTACGGTTACTACGCCACCGCCGCGGTCTGTTCTGATTGCAGCTGATGATCTTCCACTGGTAGTGATGTCGAGATTAGAAGCTTTTGTAATTCCACCTCCTGCTGTCATAATTCCGCCAGCTCCATTACCTGTTGTAGTGATTTTGGTATCGCTGATTATGACAGTTGTTCCGTCTCCAGTCGCTCCGTTTTTACCGCTGTTTCCGCCGTAGCTGAATACGCCGTTTGCTCCGTTAGCGCTTGAAGAAATTGTTCCGCCTGTGATTGTTGTTGTACTTCCATCTTTTACAAGAACAGCTGCGTTGAGTCCGTAGAAATTGCAGTTGTCTCCACCGTTTGAATCGCCGCTTTTAGAAACTGTAAGATTTACAATCTCTACCTTATCGTTTGTAGAAATAAGAAGGGCACTCTGATCAACAGTAGACGTAGAATAAGTTGCATTCTTTTCTGATTTTTTAGAAGTGATTTCTACAGCACCAGAATAATCGATATCTGCGCTGGTATGACCGCCGCCGAAGCCTCCGCCAAATCCGCCTCCTGGAGGTGCTCCATTTGGTTTTTCTGGTGGTGTTTCCTTCGATAGATTACCAGCTTCATAAGTTTGTGATTTCTTTGAAGTTGATGATTTTTTAGTTACGCTTTTGCATAATGCCGCAGTAGTAATAAATGCAATTACAACAAGTGATATTATAATCTTCTTTGTGATTTTCATAAGAACCTCTTTGTGAAAAGCTGCTTATCCGGCAGCTGATTTTCTAAGTTTACAAGCATACTTTAATGCCAATTTATCAAATCATCATGAATCTACAATGAGAGTTTTATGAGAAAATGCTTAGAATTTTTAAAAGGAATTGCACTCTCAACAAGAAAGCATTTCGCTATTTTGTTGCCAGTATTTTCTCAGCAACTTCTTTAATCGAAAGATTACTTGTATCAAGCGTATTGTCCAGCGTTGAAAAATAGGGGAGTGAATCTGTGCTGATTTTAAGCCATTCATCGGTTCGCCATGGGCATACTTTGTCATTTTGCCAGCGGTCGGTTAGAGTAGCCTTACTGCAGGTTAGAGTAACAGGTTTTATTTCAAGTTCCAGTTTTTTGATTCCTTCAATAATTGCGTCATAAACCCAGGCCTGATCCATGAGCCAGACAAGAACAATCATCTTGCATTCGGAGCATTTTTTGTAGTTTCCAATCATATGAAGAATATTGTCCACGGCCATGGTCTTAGTCTCGCGATTTCCAATGAATGGATGAATGTCGAGGCACCAGTCGCCATCAATAAAGGCTGTTCCCGGAGTATCTTCTGCAATATATTTTCCAACGGCAGTTTTTCCAACTCCCATCGGCCCGTTTAAAATAATTACTTTCATGTGGTTTTTATTTCAAGGTTAGAATTATATGCGTCCCAAAGTTCCATGTTTTTATGATAGCACGGGTCCTGCATTTTTTCTATTAACTTTATCTTCATAATTTTAAAGTTGTGCATTAAAATTATTGTGGAGGCCATAATGAAATACGGTGAATCAACTTTTGACATTATTTATCTTCTGTTTGCAATAATTTCCGGAATTGTGATTTTAGCAAAACGCCGGGACAGTATTGGTAAGTTGATGGGAAGCGCTGCTTTGATTCTTGGGTGCGGCGATGCTTTTCATCTGGTGCCGCGGGTTCTCAACTATTTTATCGAAAGTGATTTTACAGCTTGGTTGGGATTTGGCAAACTTGTAACATCGATCACAATGACCTTCTTTTATATGCTGATTTTCTTTCTGCACACAAAGCTTTTTACTTGGGAAGAAGGCAAGAAAAAATCAATGGCTATTTGTCTCTGGCTGCTGACTGTCTGCCGAATTTTTAACTGTTTCTTACCGGGAAATCACTGGCTCACAGGCGAGGGCTCCGTTCTTTGGGGCTGTCTCAGAAATATCCCATTCATTGCAATTGGAAT
>CAMNGG010000127.1 GCA_946537975.1 uncultured Treponema sp.
GCCATTCAATTTAACTTAGAGTTTCTTGCGAAACTCTTATATTGTTAATCAAATATCCTCGGTTGTTGAAACAACCTGCGGTATTTGATTATAAGGAATGTTTAAAATGAATAGTGCTGATGGCACTATTCATTTTAACTTGAGTTTTTCACAAAACTCTATTTATTTACGTGTTCGCTTGCGCGAACGTTTTGTAAATCCTCAGTTGTTGAAACAACTTGCGGTTTACAAAATTAAGGAAGAAAATTTTGAAGAATTGCTAGAAGTTCTAAAGACCTGGTCAAACTTAAAGGAGAGTAAACATGATAAATAAAAATGATTTTCCAGTTATGGAATATGATGATGATAAAGATGCTGTTGTAAATCCTTTCAAATGGAATATGGAGCCTTTTTCTACAGATAAGCTTATTATCACTTTCTTCCCTGATGTTATTGATGATTTGATGGAGAGCGGAGAACTGGAGCTGGAACGCCACTTTGGAGGTGAAAATCCGGTTTACGTTTACAGTTTCAAAAGTCATCCGGATGTTCTGATAACTCTGGGCTATGTCGGCTGTCCTGCCTGTGCCGGAAACCTCGAAGTTTTTGCTGCCTGCGGAGCGACCAAAGTTATGTTCTGTGGTGGCGGTGGAGTTCTAGATAAAAGCATAAAGGTGGGCGAACTTTTAGTTGTAGAGGGAGCAATCCGCGACGAAGGTTTTTCTTACAAGTACATTGAGCCTTCCCGCTATATCTATACTGATAAAAAAATAACTCAGAAAATTACAAACTATCTTGAGCAGCATAAGATTTCTTATCTCACGGGAATCACCTGGACAACCGATGCAATGTTCCGCGAGACAAAAGCCCTTGTTGAGCAGCGAAAAGCTGAAGGTGCAAAAATTGTTGAGATGGAACAGGCCGGTTGTATTGCAATATCTCAGTTCCGCAATTTTGATTACGGTGCAATAATTTATGGCGGTGACGATGTTTCTCAGGATGAATGGAATACAAGATCTTGGGACAAGCGCAAGGGAATCCGTTATAATTTAGTAATGCTTTGCCGCGAACTGGTAAAGGAGTTTTAGAAAGAATTAAGCGTGAAAAAATGACCAGAGAAATTTCTATTATCAAAAAAGAAGAAGCCTATACTTATGATGAAGTAGCTTTTCTTGAAGAAAAACTTTTGCCACTTGTGGCAGATGAAGGAGAAAGGTATGCTGCAGGGGAAGTGCTTCGAGCCCTCAAGAAAAGTCTTGAAAATCAGAAAAATTCAGCCGCCATTTTTTTTATGCCTCAGAATACCTTCAATATTTTTTCTTTGATTCAAGGCAACAACTCCATCTGCAAAATTACAAGAGAAAATATTGAAGCACTGTGCAAAGTTTTTGACTTGGCTGGTAATCAAGCTAGTCAGCCAGTCTACAAGCACCTTCAGAAGAAAGTTCAAACTCTAAATGAATATCTGCAGCAGGGAAATGCCGTAACGCCGACTGTAATTTCGGCAGATAATTTTTCAGTGATGGAAGTTGAATAAAACTTAATTTGTAAAAAAAATATGACGTGTGTAAGGACTCTGGAGCCCGGTGTTCTATAGCAAATCGTTAAAAAAAATGCGAAAACATTTTTTAGCTTTACCACCAATAATGTCATATTTATGTGATAATAATATAAGCATAAGGGTAAATTATTCATTTTCAATTGTAATTATTGGGGCTGTAGATTATAAAATTAGCGGGAAGTCTTTGGATTTTTATTCTTCTCCTAAATCCAGTTCCATAACATCGTAAAAATTACAGTGCAAGACTTGTGCCAAAGAATTGATAGCCTGACCGCTGGCTTTATTTATATCTTTGGAACCAATTTCATATTGCTGGAGTGTACGGAGGTTTACGCCTGCAAGTTGGGAGAGTTCTTTTTGGGTTAGTCCTGCAGCTTTTCTAAGATTTTGAAGATTTGTAGATTTTTTTGAATTCTTTTCCTTAATCAGCTTATTCATTATATCCACAAACTTTTCTTTTGGTGCTTCGTGAAGCGGATTGTACATATTTACAATTTGTGAAAAAGGGATATAGTCACGGATTTTTGAAAAAGAAATATTTGTCTCCCACTGGTAAAATGCAAGAATCCAGCCAGCCCAATATTCTGCAGTCCGGTCATAACGTTCAAAAAGTATATCTTGCGGAAGTTTTACTTCAAAACCTACACGATCAAACACTGAGAGTGCAAGCTCTGTTCCTGAGCAGCCGCATATAAAACGAGGGGACCGTCTTTCAATTTCACCAGCCACTTTTGAAGCAATAAAAAAATCATAAAAGGAATCTGCCTTGAGTGCGCAGCCATTTACTGCAAAATCAAAAGCGAATCCAAGATTTTTCATAAGGCCGGGAAGATAAAAATTATCGTAAGCGCGGGTCATCATTTTTTATATCCCCCAGAATCATATCACGAATAAAAAGCCCTGTAATATCAGAATCTTTTAGAGAGTTTTTATATTCAGCTTTTGCTTTTTCCATGCGAGCCAAACGTAAATTGTAATATTTTTTTCCTTCGGCAATTTCATAATTTTTGAATTCGAGCTGATTAAAAGCTTTCTGACTTTTTAAAACAATCTGTTCTCCAAGTTTTCCCAGTTTCATGGCATTTTGCAGTTGGAAATAAGAAATCTGATTGGAAAGAAAAGCCTGTGCAAAAGAAAAATATGAATCGTCAGCCCTGTAACCTTTTATCAAATCATATCCAGAAATATCAGGAAGAAAATTGTTTTTCAAATAAAAGGCTCCCTGTCGCATGATTGGTGTATCCATATCAAATCTGCGGTTAGAAATAAGAAGTGCAAGCCAATGAAGTGTGCAAAACTGTTCAGATTGTAAATCAAGAAAAGAAAGTCCCTTATCTTCCAGTTCATAACAGTTGGCAAAACCATCATCAAAAGTAGGACAAGCCCACTCTTTTGCAAGTTCTATATTTTGTGTGCAGTAAAAGCCCTGGCCGTAATCATTGTAAGTTTTTCCTGCTCCATAAAGTGGATTTGAGAGAATTTTGTCTGAACCATGATATAAGATTATCTTTGACACAATAAAATTATACTTCTTTAGAAGTATAAACGTCAAGTTAGAAAGGGACAGCTTTTTATGAATCTATGAGTGATTATTAATTCTACCCTTAACAGAGTAGAATTCTACTCTAAAATCAAATTTTCTACCAATTCCTACGAGAAGTCGGGTGAAATTTAGAAAAATACATCATATACTTTTTTTAAGAGGTAAGCCTAAAAAATTGCTGCATCGCAATTTTTTTTAACGGCTTGCTATTCAACACTGCGGGCTCTGACCGGCCCGCTTACACAGGAGGAAAAATTATGGACGCACAGAAAACTGGAAAACTGATTAATTTTTTACGCTCGAAAAAAGGGATAACTCAAAAGGAGCTTGCAACCCTTATCAACGTGAGCGACAAGGCTGTGAGTAAGTGGGAACGTGGAGACGGCTGCCCTGATGTTGGGATTTTGCCGCTTCTGGCTCAGGCTCTGGAGACGGATGTAGATTCTCTATTAAATGGAGAAATTACCAGACGAGAGATAACACAGGAAGAAGCCGAAGCTATGCTAAAGGAAATGGAAGCAAAGGATCCGGCAAATGGATTATCGAATATAGACAGACAGTTTGTTCCTGCTGAAGCTAAAATTAAATTTTATGATTTTAAGAGGCCTGATTATTTTGGTCGTAATCAGCTGCGGGACATCTGGCTTTGCTTTACGATTTTATGCGAAAAACTAAAAAGTGATTTTGCCGGAATTCGTAAGGATTTGTATTCAATACAGGTTAGCTCTGTTGATCAACTTGACAACGACGAATTTATGCAGAGCATTCCTCAGTTATCCTTCTTTTATAGTTATGATTATAACAACAACGGTTTTGCAATTGAAGTTGACCCTCAACTTGGAAAACAGCTGCTTCGTCAGGATTTGAAAAAGTATCCAGAATTTCTGGAATATGATGTAGAGCTTTTGCAGATTGCTTATATAAACAGTTTTTCTAAGCGTATGCAGGAGCTGCTTTATGAAAATACAAACAAGACAATTTCTCTGGAAGAATTTGAAAAACCTCTGACACAAAAAACTTTGCTGCCTCGTTCTACAAATGAGCCTAATGGTCAGATGTGTATGCTTGTGAGTCTTGAAATTGAAACGGACAATGGAAAAGGTTATATCAACATTCAGTTAAATTATTATTACTGTATTAATATTCTTTCAAAATATGGATTTTTTAATCATGATGATTTGAAGCTTCACCAGCTAACCAACATTAAGGCTAAGCATTTTGATAATAACTGTTTTGTGGAATTCGGACGTTTTATGCCGGATACTTTTGCTTTTGAGCCTGGAAATATTTTTGTAACTGATTTGAACTATAATCAGCCTCTGAATGTTCTTGTTGGAAAGGATGTGAAATTTAAGGGCCAGGTTGTTGCAGTGGATGAAAATTTTGGAATCCGCATTAGTGAGCTTTTACCGGAAAATAAAATTATTCATTATGATGAAGAACACTATATTGCTCTTCGGCTTGGCGGGCGTTATTTATCTAAGGAGGATGAAGCTAAGGTTCAGGAAGGAACGGTCTTAGCTCTTGATCTTGAATGTGGTTCCCCTCTGGATATAATTCAAGACGGAAAATGCCTTGCCCGCGGCGAAGTTGTAATTGTTGATGATACCTTTGGTGTGAGAATTATAGATTGATTTTTTCTCCAGCGTAGTACTTAAGAAGAAAACTTCAAGGCAGATGGGGCTTTTGCCAGACCTTCCAGGCTTGTTTCTTTTAAACAGGCTGGAATCAGTTTTCCGATTCGCCCCATAGTTTCAAAAACTTCATCAACAGGAATTGCAGACTTAATTCCTGCCATCGCCATCTGACTTGAAACAATGGCATTTACCGCGCCAGACACATTTCTTTTTATACAGGGAACTTCTACCAAGCCCGCAACCGGATCACAGGTAAGACCTAACATATTTTTCATTGCCAGAGCTGCAGCATTTGCAATCTGCTCATTATCACCATTTTCAAGATAAGTTAATGCTCCAGCTGCCATTGAACTGGCACTTCCAATTTCTGCCTGGCAGCCTCCTTCCGCACCAGATATACTTGCGGTTTCTGCAATCACCTGACCAATTCCTGCTGCAACAAAAAGGGCTTCTACTACCCTAGTCTTTTCTACATTTTTCTCTTCTAAATAAGTGAGTAAGACAGCTGGAATTACTCCGCAAGAACCGGCAGTTGGAGCCGCTACAATTCTTCCCATACAGGCATTTGATTCTGCCATCTTAACGGCCTTCTCCATAACCATAGCGAGAAAGGTTCCGATAAGACGATTTTCCTGCTTTCTGAAAGACTCAAGCTTTGCACCATCTCCACCGCTAAGTCCGCTTTGGGAACGTAAATCAGGATTATATTTTTTATCAGCCTCAAGCATGGCATCAAGCATTTTTTCCATACGAGAAAAACTTTCCTTTTCGGTTACTTTACGCTCCTCTACATCATCATCCATAATCACCTTCCAAAAAGGAAGATTTTTAGTCTGAGAGGCTTCTATAATTTCTGACATTTTTGAAAATGACATTTTAATTCTCCACACAGCTGTAATATGTTACTTTTTCTACACCTTCAAGTTTTGTTAACCAGTGTAAAGACTCTTGAGGAATCTCGCTGTCCAGCTCAAGAACCATAACTGCATCACCGCCTCGTTTAGCACGATATAACTGCATAGCTGCAATATTAACTGACTTATGTGCAAGCATGCTTGTAACCTCGCTAACATGTCCAGGCTGATCTTTGTTGTGAACAATCAAAGTTGGATTCTCTCCCGAAAAATTTGTTCTCAATCCATCTATGCTCGCAATGTTTATTATTGAGCCGCCAACGGATTCTCCAATCACCTGTAACTTACGACCTTTTTTTCCAGTAAGATTAAGAAGTACAGAATTAGGGTGATAATCTTTTAACTCTGTACTTCCAAAGTTAATCTCAATCCCCTGCTCTTTTGCAAGTTGTAGACTTTCGGGAATGAGAGGATTATCTTCTTTCATTCCCAAAAGTCCTGCAACGAGTGCAAAGTTTGTTCCATGTCCTTTTCCAGTTGCAAGAAAACTTCCATGCAGTAAGATTTCTGCAGCCTTTAATTCTTCTCCCAAAAGTTTACGACTTGCATATCCGATTTTGACAGCACCGGCCGTATGCGAAGAAGAAGGCCCTACCATCACCGGCCCTATTATCTCAAAAATATTCATAGGCTTAAAAAACTGTATAATCTAAGAAGGCTGGTTTTCTTGCCTGATTCAAAAGATTTTTTACCACGTTTGTTTCTACAGCATAGAGTTTTGAACTTGCATCAAAGAAATCAAACTTCATAATCCAAAGCTCGCCGCAATCATTTAGTTCTACGAGTCGTAATTTTCCACCTCTTTTTGGTGAATAATATTCTCCCTGATTCACGTCAATCATTTTGTTGCATATAATTGCAAAGCCATAAAGCTTCTGCAGATTTCTTGTATCAAAATCAAGTTGCTTTCCAAAATCAGAGTGAAGATTTATATGTACCGGAATTTCGCTTATTCCACCGGAAAACATATGAGCATCTGCTGGAATAAGACGAAACTTCTTTGGATCGAAATATGAAAGCAAAGGAACTATCTCAAGATCATTTACTTTTTCTGTTGTCATAACCAACTCCTCCAGGTTGCCGGTGGTTTCGATACACTTCGCTTCGCGAAGCACTCAACCACCGGACTGTTTTCTACTTCAGTTACTTCTGCTCAACCTTCATACCGGTGTAGTTTGGATAACCAATTACATCATTGTAATAATTTGTAAGTTCCGGTGGATAAAGGTTTGTACTATTGTTTGTAAAGAGTGGAACAATTACAGTATCTTCGCTGACTGCAATTTTTTCTGCGGCAAGCATCATGTCCTGACGCTTTTTTGCATCCAGTTCCAGATTAGACTTTGCAATTAAATCATCATACTTTTTGTTGTTCCAGTTAATGTCGTTCAAACTGTTTCCTGTTACGTACATCATGAGCCAGGTTGTAGGATCGTTGTAATCTGCATACCACTGCATACGAATCATCTGATCTTTCTTTTCACGGCGCTGGGCAACATAAACTTCGTTTTCAAGAGCCTGAAGTTCTACATCAACTCCAAGAAGTTTCCACTGCTGCTGCAAAACCTGGGCAACATCACCTTCATAACTCATTGAAGGATATGTGTAAGTAATTTTTGGAAGTCCCTTTCCATCCGGATATCCGGCCTCAGCGAGAAGTTTTTTTGCTTCTTCAAGGTCTTCATCAAGCAAATCCCCCTGAAGCTCGCCCCACTGAGTTCCATCGACCTTAGAGTGATAGAAACGGCCGACAAAAGTTGTTGATGGAACACAAGACATTCCGACAACTGTTGCAATATCCTTTCTCTTAAGAGCAAGTGCAAAAGCCTTTCGAACCTTAGGATTATCAAAAGGTGCAACATTTGGATTCATCATGATGTAGTTAGTCTGAGGAACCTCTGTGATTTTCAAATCAGGCTTACCCTGATAGCGTTCTGCAATCGAAGATGGAGCGCCAGTCAGAATTGTAAGTTCTCCTGTCTGATATGCAGCTGCCTTTGCCTGGTTATCATCCATAAAACGCATCTTGATTGAAAGAAGATTTACGCTGTCTGCATCATAGTAGTATGGATTTTTCTTGTAGAGAATGTACTCTCCAGGCTTACGTTCTGCCATATACCATGGACCATTTCCAAGGTTTTTTGCAGGATCCATATCCCAAAGTTTATCTTCATCTTTTGCATACTTGCAGTTTGAAGGCATAAAGGTTGGAACATTTGCAAACATATCAAGGAAATAAGCACAAGGACTTTCAAGAGTTATCTTTAATACCTTTGGATCTGATGCATCAATTGCAACATCTTCAAGACTACCATTTCCACTAAAAGCCTCTGTTGCCCCTTTTATAGGGAAAAGGAAGTCTACATACCAGGCTCCATTTTCAGGCTCGAGGGCACGAATCATTGTGTTTTTGTAATCCTGAGAAGTTACAGGAGAACCGTCTGACCACTTTGCGTTATCACGAATCCAGAAAGTGTAAGTCAATAAATCTGAACTGATTTCCCATTTTTCTGCTGTAGCGGCTTTAAAAAGTCCATCTGGTGTATATGTTACAAGAGGATCCAATGTATATGTCTGATGAGAGAAATATACATAAGCTGCGGCACCAGCTGGATCATATTCACCAGTTTCAGACTGATTTGCTACGACAATTTCAATAATTTCACCTTTTTCATTTGTTTTTACCCGGCTTGAAGATTTTCCTCCACAAGAAAGGAGTCCAAACATCATTGCAGTTCCCATAAGTGCTGCAGCCCACTTTTTAACGTTGCGATTCATAATCATAGTGAACCTCCATATATTTATTTTTCAGGTGCATACAAAAAGCATGCTACCTTATGGTTACCAATTGAATAAGTTTCGGGCTTTTCCTGATTACACCTTTCTGTACAGTGAGAACAGCGAGGTGCAAAAGGACAGCCCTTTGGCGGATTAAGAGGAGACGGAACTTCGCCTTCCAGCAGAATTCGCTTTTTTGTTTTTGCCAGTTCTGGATCTGGAACAGGTGATGCAGAAATCAGAGCTTTTGTATAAGGATGAAGAGGAGTTTTATACACTTCATCACTTGTTCCGAATTCCACCATATTTCCCAGATACATAACTCCAATCTTGTGACTGATGTGATGCACCATTTCCAGGTCGTGTGCAATAAAAAGGTAAGAAAATCCTCTTTCATGCTGAAGCTTTTCCAGCAGGTTGATTACCTGAGCCTGAATTGAAACATCAAGGGCAGAAATCGGTTCATCGCAGACAATGAATTCTGGGTTTAGAGCAAGAGCCCTGGCAATTCCGATTCGCTGACGCTGACCTCCGGAAAACTCAAATGGATAGCGGCGGATATGGTCTGGCTTCAAACCTACTGTCTGAATCAAATCCTGAACGATTGCCTTTCGCTCCTTTGGAGTTCCCATATTGTGAATAACCATAGGTTCTTCAATAATTTCGCCAACAGTCATTCTTGGGTTTAGAGAGGCATAAGGATCCTGGAAAATCATCTGCATTCTCTTTCTGTATGGATTCATCTGCTTATTTGAAAACTTTGTGATATCTACTCCGTCGAAAATTATCTTTCCGCTGGTAGAATCATGAATCTTCAAAATGGTTCGGCCCATGCTGGACTTACCACAGCCAGACTCCCCTACAATTCCAAGAGTTTCTCCGCGTTCAAGTGTGAAGGAAACGTTTTCTACTGCATGAACCTTTTTGCCCTTTGCAGCATCGAAATACTTTGTGAGTCCCTGTACTTCAAGAATAGGTCGGGTCTTCTCTGTTGTCTTACTTTCACTCATCAGCTTTTCCTCCAATCACTTCTTCGTATCGTTCTGCACAATGCAGCCAGCATTTACATTTATGAGTTTTACTGAACTCAGTTGAAAGCGGTGAATACTTTGTACAGATTTCCATCGCCTCGCTACAGCGTGGTGCAAAAGGACACTCGTTACCAAGCTTAATCAAATCAGGTGGTGTTCCCGGAATCGGCTTTAATGGTTCCTTGTTATCTACATTTGAATTTGCGATTGAGTTCAAAAGCCCCTTTGTATATGGATGTTTTGCCTCATAGAAGATTTCATTTACAGTTCCCTCCTCCATGATGTTGCCGCCGTACATAATTGAGATTCTGTCACAAAGGCTTGCTACAACTCCCAGGTCGTGGGTAATCATAATTACTCCAGTTCCTGCCTTTTGTGTAAGTTCTTTGATCAGTTCCAGAATCTGAGCCTGAACTGTAACATCAAGGGCAGTTGTCGGTTCATCACAAATCAAAAGCTTTGGGTTATTTGCAAGGGCAATTGCAATTATGATTCTCTGTCGCATACCGCCGGAAAACTCAAAGGGATACTGTTTTAATCGCATCTCTGGACTTGGAATTCCGACCATCTTCATCAGCTCAATTGCACGAGCTCTTGCTTCCTTTTTTGTACACTTTGTGTGATACAAAATGCCTTCTGTTATCTGCTTTTCAATTGTTACAATCGGGTTCAAGTAACTCATTGGATCCTGGAAAATCATGGAGATTTCATTTCCACGGATTTCCTGCAGCATCTTTTCGTACTGCTTCTTTTCTGCCTTTGTGTTGTAATGATTTGGACTTAAATCCTTTCCGTCAAAAATCATTGAACCCGAAGTTACCTTTCCGTTTCCGGCCAGGAGGCCCATGAGCGAAAGCATTCCCTGCGACTTTCCCGAACCGGACTCCCCTACGATTCCAAGAATTTCGCCGGCTTCAACATGATAATCTACTCCGCGCACGGCCTTTACTGTTCCGCCGTCTGTCTTAAACTCTGTTGTCAGTCCCTTTATTTCTAATAACGCCATATAAACCTCTTATTTGGTTAGGCTAAAAAATGCTTTCGCATTTTTTTTAACGCCTTTCGATTGAACACCGGCCGCCAGCGGCCTTACACATTATCTCTTTCTCTTTGGATCAAGCGCTCTCTCCAAGCCTTCACCTACAAAGTTGAAGGAAATGATTGTAAGACAGATTGCAACAAGCGGATAAATTGTCTGCATAGGGTAAACCATAATCAGCTCACTTGCCGCATCGCACAAGGTTCCCCAGCTTGCCTTTGGTGCCGAGATTCCAACTCCGATAAAGGAGAGCCAGGCTTCCGTAAAAATTGCCTGTGGAACCATAAGTGTAATGTTTACAATAATTGGTCCCATTGCATTTACCAGAAGGTGCTTTACAAGAATACGTTTTGGACTTGCTCCAAGAACAAAGGCCGCCATCGTAAACTCCTGCTCCCTCAAACTCTTAACCTGAGAACGGACAATTCTCGCCGTACCAATCCAGCAGGTAATCGATATACCAAGGATGATTGAAGAAACTCCAGCCCCCAGCCAGAGCATAATCAAAACAATATAAAGCATTGAAGGTACAGAATAGATGATATCGACAAAACGCATCATAACCATATCTGTTTTTCCACCGACATAACCTGCAATTCCACCATAAAGAGTTCCAAGAATCAGGTTGACGATGGCCGCTACAATTCCAACTCCAAGGCTTATACGGGCACCGTAAAGAATACGTACAAAAATGTCGCGGCCCATCTTATCGGTTCCAAAAAGATGCTGGGCTGTTGGTGCCGCATTTCTTAAAGCAATGTTCTGGTCTTCATAAGAAAAAGGTGAAAAGACCGGACCAAGAATTGCCATAAGAACTACAATCACAAGAACGATCAGCCCAAAGACTGCACGCTTGTTCTTTGTAAACTCAGCCTTTACCGACTGAAAGAAGGTCTTGCTTTCAATCGCAATAAATTCATCATTCTTTTCTTCCTTACTGAGCTTTCGAAATAACTGCTCCTTTTGCATTTCCTTATATTCACTTGTTGTCATTTCCATAATTACCTCCTACAAAGACTTTCTTGTTCTTGGATCTATCACCGCACAAAGCAAGTCTGCAATCAGGTTACACATGATAATCAGTGCTCCCATAAAAATCGTGATTCCCATTACCACTGTGTAGTCGTGGTTCATGATTGCATTTGTAAACTCACGGCCAAGTCCTGGAATCGTAAAAATCTTTTCGATTGTTACAGAACCGGTAAGCAGGAATGCAACCATTGGTCCAATGTAAGTAATTACTGGCAGCATGGCATTTTTCAAAACATGACGGAAAAGAATGGTGCTTTTGCTGATTCCCTTTGCCTTTGCCATGGTTATGTAATCCTGTCTGATAACCTCTTCGTAAGAACTCTGGGTAAGACGGGCAACCGCACTAATTGGCCAGAGTCCCTGAGCTACAGCCGGAAGAATATAGTGCAGTGGTGTACTCAAACCTATGATTGGCAGGGCCTTAAAAATAACGCCGAATAAAATCATCAGAAGAAGGGCTACAAGAAAGTTAGGAATACTAACTCCAAGCGTAAGTCCTGTAAGCCAGGCTCCCTTTGCTACCGGGCTTTTTGATTTTGCCATCATGATGCCCGAAAAGATTCCAACCACCAGAACCAGAACTGTTGTAACAAGACCAAGCTTCATTGTTGGAATCATTGATTGCTTAATAATTGATGTTACAGAAGTTCCTGTCTTCTTATAGGAAGTTCCCAAATCACCCTGCAGCATATTTTTTATATAAATGAAAAGCTGTGTTACAACCGGTTTATCAAGACCGTACTGAGCTTCCATTTTGGCAAGAACATCACCAGAAATATTTTTTGATTGAAGAGGACTTCCAGGCATAACCTTTGTCAGCGTAAAAGTGATTACAATCAGGATGAACAAGGTAAGAAGGCCAAGCCCCAACCTTTTTAGAATGTACTTAATCATCTATCCTCCTTAGCGTCCGTAAATTGCAAAAAAAAAATGGCAAAGATGTTTTTTACGACATCTTTGCCATTTAAGTAAAATGAAAACGACTTACGAACCCTGCTTCATTTTTGTTATGCCCTTTATAAAAAAAATCCGCCGCAATGGTCAATAAGTTTTTTTTAGATTTGTAAGTGGAACAAAAAAACATAAGCAGCTTTGTAGAATTTACAATTTTCTGAAAATTAAATTGACACTCCTTAATTAGAGAACATAAAGTAAGCCCAAATCTTTATAGAGAGGTGAAGTTATGAAAATTGTTGTGATTCAGGAAACGGTAAAAATGCCAAACCTTACAGCTCAAGAAGTTACAGAACACTGGAATCAGTTGAAGAAGCTTCCTAATGTAGAGCTGAAAATTGTTATCCCTGAAAAATATCTTATGCCGGAAGAATATCACGATATCATTGGTGATGCAGATGCAGTTCTTGGGCTCTGGATCAGCGACAAAGTTATAAATGAAGAATGGCTGGGTCATCATCCAAACTTAAAATATATTGCAACACTTGGTCACGGCTGGGGCGAGTTTGATGTTGAAATGACCCGTCGTAAGAAAATCACCATTACAAACACCATTTACGGTGCACAGACAATTGCTGAATATGGCTGGGCTCTCTTGATGGAAGTCTGCCATCACGTAAATGTTCATTCAGACATGATTAAAAAAACCGACTGGACTACACTTGATGAAAAGGGAATGCCTCTTGAACGGGCAATGTACGGAAATGTTGTTACACCTCAGATTGAACTTTACGGAAAAACTTGCGGTATTTTTGGGCTTGGCGCAATCGGTCTTGCCTTTGCAAAGATGGCTTCGGGCTTTGGTATGCGTGTAATATCCTACAGCCGCCACAAAAAAGTTGGTGCAATTTATTCCTTTGTTGAACAAGTTGATTTTGATACCCTGCTTCGTGAGTCTGATGTAATTTCAATTCATGCACCTTATACTGCAGAAACAGCCGATACCTTCGACAAGGAAGCTTTTGCAAAAATGAAAGATGGAGCAATTCTGATTAACACAGCCCGAGGCGGTCTAATTGATGAGACTGCAATGATGGAAGCACTGAACAGCGGAAAGCTCTTTGCAGCCGGTCTTGATGTTCTGAGGGATGAACCACCAGTTTCGGATAATCCCCTCTTCCACACAGACAAAACTTCGATAACAGGCCACATTGCATGGCTTACAAAAGAAAGCCGTCTGCGTGCAGTAGATATGGCAATTGAAAATTTCATTCATTATCTGAATGCAATTCCAACTAGTGTGATAAACTAAAAAAGATTGTCGGGTCAAGCCCGACAATCTTTTTTACACCACCGCCTGTTTCATCCACCTGCCGCTCTTAATACGCCAGATATTTGAAACGCAGCGGGCAAACCAGTCAATAATCATTGCAATCCAGACACAAAGTACGCCCGGAATAATAAAGCCCGCAAGACGATTCAGGTAAGTCAGTAAATAAGCAAAACCGATTCTGAATACCCACATAATCAAAATTGATGCAGTCATCAAATATTTTACATCTCCGCTGGCACGTAAAACCGACTGCAATGTCCAGGCACAAGGCCACATCAAGACGCAGCTTGCAGAATGGAAATACATAAGCATGCGGGCCAGTCTGTCTCCCTCTTCCGAAAGATGATACCAGCCTGCAATTGTAGGTGTAAGAAGAACAATAAAGATATTTTCAATCCAGAGCATAATGTAAGCCCATTTCAAAAGTTTCTTTGTATAATCCTTTGCAGCCCCATAATCCCCTGCCCCTACGCACTGACCTACAATCGTTGTAATTGCAAGTCCAGTCGCCGAAGCGGGAATTGTTGCAAGAAGCTCTATCGTACTCGCAGTTGCATTTGCCGCAATACTTGCTGTTCCGAAACTTGCAATAAGAGCCTGGGTAAACAATTTTCCAATCTGGAACATGGCACTGTCTATTCCGCTTGGAATGCCCAGAGCAAGAATCTTTTTCTGAATATTCCAGTTCCAGCCCAGACGCAGATATTTATCTATGTGTAAATCTCTTTTCTGATTACGCAGCATAAAAACAACCACAATGCCTGCCACCGCTCGGGAAATCAGCGTTGCATAACCTACGCCCGCAATCCCCATTCCAAAACCAAAAACAAAAATCGCATTTCCAAAAATGTTCAGAATATTCATGATTGCAGAAACCGTCATGCTCAGATTTGAGTTTCCCATAGAACGGAAAAGAGCCGTAGAACCGTAGTAGACCGAAATAAATGGAAAGGAAAGAGCCGTTATGTAAAAATAAATTACCGCCTGATCCATAACAGCTTTTTCTACAGAACCATAAATTAACTGAAGGATTTGCCGGTTGAGGGAAAGACATAGGGCCGTAATCACAAGGGCAACCGCGAAGCATATTAAAATCAGCTGATTAGAAACCGTGTTAGCCGTATCTTTCCGTTTTGCTCCGATTGCCTGAGACGCTACAACAGCACCACCTGTAGCCAGAGCTGTAAACACATAAATCAAAAGATTGGAAATTGTATTTACCAGCGATACCCCGGAAACGGCAGTCTCGCCCGCTCCAGAAACCATAATCATATCTGCCATTCCTACTGACACCGCAAGAACCTGTTCGATTATCAAAGGCATTACAAGTTTTATAAGAAACTTCCTGTCAAATTGAATTACCTGATGAACTACTTTTTCCATCTTCTGCCTCCTGTCATTAAGGGGACCTCTAAAAATTGCAATTTTTAGAGGTAACTTTGAAAATGCGATGTTTTAATTCCTGCTATTTTCAGGAATTAAAACTCGTCGGGTTCTCTAAAAAATCACCGAAGGTGAGTTTTTAGAGATACCCTTAATCTAAAATCCAGCGCCAATAATAAAGATTCATCCTGATTTATTGCAATAATTTTTTTGGATTTTTGTAACTTGTACAAAAAGGAGAACAAAATTTTTGTAAAAAATTTCTAGGATTCCAAAATCACATCCGCTAGATTAGGGGCAAGAAAACACGATAAGGAGGCGTGATAAAAAGTACTTCCCTGTACTTTTTATCACATGCAGATTTTGCCGTCGGCAAAACTGCGATATCGTGCCTCCTGCACGACCGCTAACGCGGAGTTTATAAGGAGA
>CAMNGG010000128.1 GCA_946537975.1 uncultured Treponema sp.
CGCGTTACTCAGCACGATGTAAATAATCATACAATTACAAGTGAATATGATATTACCGAAAACTGCATATTCTATGAGCCGGAGTTCGACGGCGTTCCAAGCTGGGCCGGCTTTGAATTTATGGCTCAGTGCATTTCGGCTCTTACAGGAATCACAAATACTATCAAGGGCCGCAAACCGCTTCCGGGCTTTATCCTCAGTGTAATGGAATTTAAGGCTGATGTAGGCTACCTCAAAAACAATACAACAATTCAGATGAAGGCTGTAGAAGATTTCCGCGACGAAGAAAATCACGTTTACCGCTACATCTGCGAGCTCTACGCAAACAAGAACGATGAAAAGCCGGTTGTTACAACAAAGGTGTCTGTAATGGAAACAGAAGACGCCGAAGCCCTTTTTGGCGACAAATAATAATTATATAAATCGATAAACCATTTGGTCTTTTAATAAAAGTAATTTATAATTATCTGAATTATTTTATCTGAGGATATTTATGAATGCTGATTTAGAAAAACTGACTAAAGACGAAAAAATCCGCCTTTTCAATGGTGTGGGAAACTGGAACTCTTTTGATGCCGGCGGAAAGCTTCCTTCTTTTACAATGAGCGATGGGCCGCATGGGCTTCGTAAGCAGGATCCGGTGCAGGAAACTGAGGCCTATGCTGATATAAACCGCAGTCGGCTTGCTACCTGTTTTCCGACTTCGAGCTGTATGGCTGCCAGCTGGGACAAGGCTCTTTTAAGCGAAGAGGGAAAATCGATTGCGGAGGAGGCTCAGTGCCAGGAGGTGGATCTTGTTCTTGGTCCTGGTACAAACATTAAACGCTCTCCTCTCTGCGGCCGTAACTTTGAATATTTTTCTGAAGACCCTTACCTTGCGGGTACTCTTGCGGCCAGTTACATAAACGGTATGCAGGCTCTTGGAATTGGTACTTCGCTCAAGCACTTTACCTGTAACAATCAGGAAAAGCGCCGCCAGACCTCTAACTCTATCGTAGACGAAAAAACTCTTTCGGAAATTTATCTTCGTCCTTTTGAAATTGCAGTACGCAGGGCACAGCCTGCCAGCATCATGGTTTCTTACAACAAGGTAAACGGCGAGTATGCGGCTGCCAGTAAGTTTCTGCTAACAGAAGTCCTCAGAAAAAAATGGGGCTTTAATGGAATGGTGATTTCTGACTGGGGTGCCTGCATTGGAGCTGCAAACTGTCTTAAGGCTGGTATGTCTCTTGCCATGCCTGATTCCAACGGATATTTTTCTCACCAGCTTTCGGCTGTGTATGATGAAGATTCTGAGTTGCGGGGAAAGTTAGATGAGGCTAACCGTCTTGTTGTGGAAGCGGCCCAAAAATGGAATGGCGGCCACAGGCAGAAGGCTGATAATTCTAAAATTGATTTTGTGGCTCACCATAAGGCGGCTCTACGATTTGCAACAAGCTCTGCTGTTCTTCTTAAAAACGACGGTGCCCTCCCGCTTGCGCCAAGGGTAAAGCTTGCGGTGATTGGCGGTCTTGCTGCTACTATGAAATTTCAGGGCGGCGGTTCAAGTCATATTAATGCGGCTGAATATCCGAGTGCGCTGGAAAGTCTTAAGGCCCTTGGTTATGAAATTGATTATGCAGAAGGCTACCCGACAGATCTTGGCAACGTCAGTGAAAAAGGATACGCCCAGGCTCTGGAGCTTGCGAAAAAAGCGGCAAGCGAAAAAGTGCCTCTGCTTTTCTTCTGTGGTCTTACAGAGGAGTTTGAAGGCGAAGGTTTTGACCGCGAAACAATAGCACTTCCTCAGGTTCAGACAAAGCTGCTGGACCAGATTCTTGAGACCGGGGCTGAGGTAATTGCGGTAACCTTTAGCGGCGCCCCGATAGACATTTATTTTGCAGACAAGGTTCGCGCTGTACTTCATATGTACCTTTGCGGCGAGGCTTGTGGCGAAGCCTGTGCCCAGCTTCTTAGCGGCCAAGTAACCCCGAGCGGAAAGCTTGCCGAGACCTTCCCATTTTCAGAAAAGGACACTCCATGCTACGGTAACTTTGGCGGCGAGGATGACAACATCGAATACAAGGAAGGCAGTCTTGTAGGCTACCGCTACTACGAAGCAAAAAATATTCCTGTGCGCTACGAGTTTGGTTTTGGACTCAGCTATACTACTTTTGAATATTCTAATCTTGAAGTTGATGCAGCTGCCCGCCGGGTTTCTTTTGATGTTAAGAACACCGGTGCGGTAAAGGGTGCAGAAGCGGCCCAGGTTTATATTCAGAGGGCTGGGGCTGAATACCCAGAGCTACGCGGTTTTGAAAAGGTGGAGCTTGAAGCAGGTGAAAGAAAGCGTGTGAATGTGGAGCTCGATGAAAACGCCTTTAAGACCTACGACACTTCTGCCCACAACTTTGTTCCGTTAGCAGGAACTTACAAAGTTATGGCTGCTTCTTCTGTTAAGAAAATCCAGCTGGAAAAAGAAGTTGAAGTGAGCGAGAGCGACCTTGCTGCGCTTTCGGCTGCAGATGGCTATAGCCCGGACGTCACTCTCTACAATGACTTCTTTACAAACACCTTCTACGAGCAGCATCACCGTGGCACCTTCACCACTGCCGACAACCTTGCCGACATGGCAAAGGAAAGCTTTGCTGTGCGCATGATTCTTCGTTTTATAATCCGTGCTATGCTTTCAACTATGAAGGGAAAATCAAAGGATGATCCTTCTGTAAAAATTGCAATCAGCGCAATAGAAGAAAATCCGCTTGAAAGCCTTATCAGCATAACAAACGGAGTTTTGTCAGAAAAGAGAATGCAGGGAATTCTTCACCTGGCAAACGGAAAGCACAAGTAGCTTAGCTTATGTGAATGTTTGTAATTGCAACCTGATCACCGGTGAGTGAAACGTATATCTCCGGTGCATCAGCTTTTATAGTTGTAATACTCTTTATTGCAATTCCACTGTTTTCGGTAAAGACTGTAATCTTGTTACCTTCACGGTGGAGTTCTATTTTACAATCCATGCCGGCTTTATTCAGAGCCTTCCAGGCTTCCCAGCCGTTAAAATCATCATTCTTACTGATAAGTATTGTGTTTTTAGCCCGTTGATTTTCTTCCCAGTTTTCGCCGTCTAATCTTACAACAACAAATTCGCGGTAGCCTTTGCCGTTCACCTCTTTATCATCAGAATAAAAAAGGCAGATAAAAGGACAATGCCAGATAAGGCGGGCAGTTGGCAGACTCATTGAGTGGAAGGTAATGGTCATATTATCTTTTACAGGAATGCCTTGAGTTGAGGCAGAACGCCAGCCGTCAATCTGAATATTTGGCAGGTCACCTTCCGGTCCGTCAATATAGCTGATTTCTTCGGCAATTCGTGGAATATAATCTTTTGTGATTTCTACATCAGACTTAATAATTTCTACATTGCTGATAAGGCAGTTCTGGCCGGTGAGCGAAAGATATGCGTAGTGGGTACTATCTTCGAGGGCAATTGTAATTCTAACTGTCTGAAATTTGTTAGTGATAACTATCAATACGTGGTCTTTATATTTTACTGCATTGACTTCGTAATTCAGGCCATTTTTGTATTCAGCAAAAATTTCTCTGCGGGAAGGTGACTTGTCTTTGTATGCCTCGGCTGGAATAATTTCTTTTTTGATTTTTCTTGCACTACCTTCTGTAATTGTTCCGTCGAAACGAATGATTGTATATTCATTATAAAGCATCTCTTTTCGTTTAGATTCAGTTTCGTGAACACGGGCATCAAGAGAATCAAAAACAATAAATGAAGGAATAGTATTTTCAGCTGCGTCCTCGTATTCGCTTCTGCTGTGCACCTTTATCAGGAGAGGAGAGCGGGTAAGAAGAATGCCCTCTGATTTTTCTGAACGGAAGTCTGCACAATGGAGTACATCTTTTCCGCCAAGCTCTTTTACATCCTCGTGCTCCTTCATATCATACTCTGTATCAAGGTCGATTAAATGAAGCATAAGTTTTGCAAAGGCAGGATCAAATTGAGTACCCATTCCTTTTACAATTTCTTCTCTAACCTTGTCCTGAGGAATTGGGTCGCGGTAACTTCTTTTTGAAGTCATTGCATCATAAGCATCTGCAACGGCAATGATTCTGGCAATTTCCGGAATATCTTCGCCCTTGAGTCCTTCGGGGTAGCCGCGACCGTCAAAGCGTTCGTGGTGAGAGTTGGCACCAATTGAAAGATAAGGTGATTTTGAAATGCTGGAAAGAATCTGTTTTCCGATTACCGGATGTTTTTTGATTTCGGCAAATTCTTCGTCTGTGAGCTTTCCATTTTTATTGATGATGTTATTCGGAATTCCGATTTTTCCTACATCGTGAAGAAGTCCTGCAAAGTAAATATCGCGGCAGAACTTTTCATCCTTGTCTGCGAGAACGGCGATTTTATGAGAATATTCTGCAACGCGCATAGAGTGTCCGTGGGTGTAAACGTCCTTGGCATCTATTGCGTTTGCAAGTGCAGTTGCAGTCTGCTCGAACATAATCTGGGTTGTCTTCTGTTCTTCCTTCAAAAACTCAATTTTAAGATTGTTAGCCTTATCTACCGTTTTGTTCATATCTGTCAGAACGAACATAAAAAGCAGAATTGTTTCACCAACGAGGGTAATATTTATCAGCGAAAGGCCGTAGCAGAAAAGCTGAAGTATAGCGGCAAGAAGAGGGAAGAGGGTAAAGGTAATAAGAAGGATTGCTATATTTTTACTGATTCTGTGGGCATATTGAAAAATTACATCAAGCTGAAGTAAAAGACAGCCAAGGGTAAAAAGATAACTTAAAAGATAATATGGCGAACGCTGGTAGCGGTTATATTCATCGAAGGTATAATAAAGGCCGGTGAACTGAGAAATAATCAGCATCAAAACGCCGGCTACGCATAAAATCTGAACGGTGCGAAGGCGACGGGGAACTTTTTCCAGTTTACCTTCGTTGAGCATAAGATCTATAAGATAGCTGTTAAAATGAAAGATAACTGCAATGGAAAGAAAGAAAACTGCAAAGTTAGAAATGCGAACCATCCAGTAACCGAGGGTAGAAACGTTTCCTCGGTACTGGTAGGCAAAGCGGTCCATTATCAAAAGCAGGGAGGCTACAAATTCCAGAATTACAAGTGCCCGTCTTCGTCTTTTATTTAATGTATTTGTAAGAAAGCTGAGGATAGCAAGAACAAAACAGATGCCGCTTAAAAAAAGCATGATGTTCTGCTGATGCAGCCGTAAAAACTCCATGTTTTTAGAAACTCCTGTATAATCTTATATTATAACAGAGGTTTTTTGATAAGTAAAAAAAAAATCCCTGAGACTAACATCTCAGGGACTGGTCGGCAAGCACAGCTTGCCTCTGAGCCGTTCTTTCGATGAACCTAAAATGGCCCGCTGTCGCAGCCCATTTTTTAACGGTTCTTCGATTGTAGGCTACATACCGCCATCAATCTCAATGCACTGACGTGTAATGTAAGCGGCACCTTCGCTGAGCAAGAATACTGCGGCAGCGGCGATTTCTTCCGGCTTACCTGCTCGTCCCATTGGAATTGTCTGCATGATGATGTCGTATACTTCCGGGCGGATAGCCTTAGTCATATCA